>DATLDS010000130.1:0-11486 GCA_035525735.1 Novosphingobium sp. | reverse complement strand
TCGTCATGGGCCTGCTCGCCGCGGTGGTGGTGCTGTCGCTTCCCGGCGACCAACGCGCGCTGCGCGACGAGGCCGAGCGGTTCGCCGCGCGCACGCTGGCGGCGCGCGACGAGGCGATCGGCGGGGCGCGGCCGGTGGCGCTGGTGGTCGGCGGCGCGGGCTATTACTTCGAGCGGCGGATCGACGCGGGCTGGCAACCGCTCGACCCGTCGCGCTTCGGGCTGGTCGCGTGGAAGCCGGGCACCGCGGCGAGCGTATCGGGTGGGGCCGGCGAGGCCGCGCAGGCGGGCGCGGCGGCGCCCCAAGCTACTGGGCGCCAGCGGCTGGTGTTCGATCCTGTGGGCCTCGCCAGCAGCGAGGCGCGCGTGCGACTCTCGCGCGGGAATCGGGCGATGGCGGTCAACATCGCGCGCGACGGATCGGTCAAGCTCGATGCGGGCTGACAAGAATGGCTTCACCCTGATCGAGCTGCTCGTCGCGCTCGCGGTGTTCGCGATCGCCGCGTTGACGCTGCTGCGGATGGAGGGCGCGAGCATTCAGCGCACCGCCGACCTCGACCAGAGGCTGCTGCGCGAGGTGGTCGCGCAGAACCTCGCCGCCGAATGGCTGACCGACCCACTCCCGCCCGCGCTCGGCGAGGCGCAAGGGCGGGTCCGCAACATGGGCCGCGACTTCGCCTGGGCGCGGCGGGTCGAGAAACGGCCCGAGGGCGCGGTGCTGCGCGTGGTCGTCTCGGTGCGCGAGGTCACCCCCGGCGCGGCGAGCCAGGCGATCACCGTCGAATTCATGCGCCAGGCCGCGCCATGACCCGGCGAAACGGCTTCACCCTCGTCGAGATGCTGATCGCGCTGGCGTTGTTCGCGATGATCGCGGGCGGGGCGCTGGCGTTGCTCCGCTTCAGCGTCGATGCCGAGGCGGCGAGTCGCACGCGGACCGAGAGCCTCGCCGCGACGCGCCGCTTCCTCAGCGTGCTGGGCGCCGATCTGGCGCAAGCCGTCCCGCGTCCGGTGCGCGACACGGGCGGGGCCGAGCACTCCGCGTTCGAGGCGCCGAGCGGCGCGCCCGACGGTGTGATCCTCGCGCTCACCCGCAGCGGCTGGAGCAATTTCGACGGCGCCCCGCGGCCGAGCCTCCAGCGCGTCGAATACCGCTGGCAAGGCGGCAAGCTGAGCCGCGCCGGGCACCCGTTCCTCGATGGCGCGCTCGCCGATCCGCCTGCTCCCCTGGCCGACTCGCCCGCCCCGCCCAGCTTGCGCTTCCGCACCGCCGACGGGGTGTGGCGCGACCGCTGGGAGCCGCAGCGGATCGCCGAGCTGCCCGTCGCGATCGAGCTGACGCTCGCACAGCCCCGCGGCGAACCGCTGCGCGTGGTCGCGTTGGTCGGGGTCAATTACCAGTGAGGTACCAGTGAGGCCACCCGATCAGGAGCGCGGCGCCGCCCTGCTCAGCGTGTTACTGCTGGTCGCGGTGATGGCGGTGATCGCGGCGGTGATGCTCGAGCGGCTCAACCTAGCCACCCGGCTCGCCGCCAACAGCCAGGCGATGGCCCAAGCGCGGCTCCACGCGGTCTCCACCGAGAGCTTGGCGATGGCGCGGATCAAGGCGCTGGTCGCGCTGAACCCGCAGCGCACGGTCGATCCGCGCGGGCTGCTCGGCCGCGAGTTCGCGCTGCCGCTGGCGAGTGGCGCGGCGACGGTGCGGATCGACGACGCTGGCAACTGCTTCAATGTGAATTCGCTGGTCGAGGGGCAGGAGGGCAACCGCGTGCTGCGCCCCGCCGGCCTCGCCCAGCTGCGCTCGCTGATGACCGGGCTCGAGATCCCCGAGGCCGAGACGATTCCCCTGACCGATGCGATCGCCGACTGGCTCGACAGCGACGACCTCGCGCTCCCCAACGGTGCCGAGGATGCCTTCTACCAAGGCCTCGCCACGCCGTATCGCACCGCCGGCCGGCTGATCGTCGATCCCAGCGAGCTTCGCGCAATTAAAGGCATGACGCCCGCGTACTACGCTCGGCTGCGCCCGTGGCTGTGCGCGCTGCCCGCGGCCGAGCTCTCGCCGCTCAACGTCAACACGCTGCGCCCCGACCAGGCGCGGCTGATCGCGATGCTCGCACCCACGACGATCGACGTTCGCCGCGCGCAGTCGATCATCGCCCAGCGCCCCGCCGGCGGGATCGCCTCGGCCGCCGATTTCCTCCGCCCGTTCGCCGCGGGCGGGCAGACGCTCGGCCCCGAGCCGATCGGCCAGCTCCAAGTGACCAGCCGCTGGTTCCGGGTCGATCTCAAGGTCGCGGTCGACTCGATCCGGCTCGACGAAGAAGCGCTGGTCGATATCGGGCTCGATCCGCCGCGGGTGGTGTCGCGCAGCTGGGGCGACGCCGAGACTCGGTAACATTGTTGCGCGCCGCGCCCGCCCAAGCAATTTTCGCTTTGCCTGAAACCGCCCTTGTGCAACAGCGCGCAGGCGTCCCAATCGCCGCTTGACGCCGCATGGGCGCGCTCGCAACAGCGCGGTCTCGGCGGGCGCGCCGGGACGATGGCGATCGTAGCTCAGTTGGTTAGAGCGCCGGCTTGTGGTGCCGGAGGTCACGGGTTCGAGACCCGTCGGTCGCCCCATTATCCGGTTGCGCCAGCCGCTTAGGCCTTCTCCGCCGAGGATGCGCGCGTGCCCGCTTTTTGGACCGAACCCGATTTCGACGATCACGAGAGCGTCACCGTGGTGCGCGACCGCGCCTCGGGCCTGACCGCGATTCTCGCGATCCACTCGACCCATCTCGGACCGGCGGCGGGTGGCACGCGGTTCTGGAACTATCCCGAGCCCGCCCACGCGATGCGCGACGCGCTGCGGCTGTCGCGCGGCATGAGCTACAAGAACGCGATGGCCGAGCTACCGATGGGCGGGGGCAAGGCGGTGATCCTCGCCGACAAGAAGGGCCACAAGACCCCCGCGATGCTCGCCGCGTTCGGCGACGCGGTCGAGGCGCTCGGCGGGCGCTACGTCACCGCCGAGGACGTCGGGATGACCGTCGCCGACATGGTCGCGGTGGCCAGGCGCACGTGCCACGTCTCGGGGCTGCCGAGCGTCGACGGCGGCGCCGCGGGGGGCGATCCGGGACCGTTCACCGCGATGGGCATCTATCACGGGATCAAGGCCGCGGTGGCGCACAAGCTCGGCGCCGACAGCGTCAAGGGGGTGCGCGTCGCAGTCCAGGGCGCGGGCAGCGTAGGCGGCGGGGTGGCGCGGCTGCTCCATCGCGACGGCGCCGTGCTGACGGTCGCAGACGTCGACAAGGACCGCTCCAAGACGCTCGCCAAGGAGCTCGGCGCGACGGTGGTCGATCCGCAGGCGATCATCGGCGTGGCCTGCGACGTGTTCAGCCCCAACGCGCTCGGCGCGGTGCTCGACGACGAGGGGATCGACCGGCTCGACGCGCCGATCGTCGCGGGCGGGGCCAACAACCAGCTCGCCCGGCCCGAGCACGGCGCCGCGCTCGCCGCGCGCGGGATCCTCTACGCGCCCGACTACGTGATCAACGCGGGCGGGATCATCAGCGTCACGCTCGAGCACCTCGCGCGCCAGGACGGCGCGCATTGCGACATCAACGAGGTGCGCCGGCGGCTGAAGCAGATCCCCGACCGCCTGCTCGCGATCTGGCGCGAGAGCGAGGCGAGCGGCGTCTCGTCCGACGTGGTCGCCGACCGCATGGCCCAGAAGCTGATCGGTCGCTGATCGCCCAAGGGTCAGTGCTCGCGCTAAGCCCTTGTCGCGCCTCGCTCCAGGTGGCAGATGATCGCGCAGCCGGGGACGGGGGTCGTCGGCATGACCGGAAAGACCGATCCGCCCGCTCGATGCACGGCTTCGCCAATCCTGCCCGCTTCCTGCGCATCGCGCGCTGGCTTACCCCGCTGCTGCTCGTCGTCGGGCTGGCGCTGGCGTGGGGGCTGACGCAAGTCCCGCCCGACCGGCTGATGGGCGATACCGTGCGGATCCTGTTCATCCACGTGCCCAGCGCCTGGCTCGGCATGGCGGGATGGACGACGATCGCGGTGGCGAGCCTGGTCGAGCTCGTCTGGCGCCACCCGCTGGCGGGGATCGCGGCGCGGGCCGCGGCGGTGCCGGGCGCCGCGTTCACCGCGATCTGCCTCATGACCGGATCGATCTGGGCGCGGCCGACGTGGGGCACCTGGTGGGTGTGGGACGGGCGGCTGACCAGCTTCCTCGTGCTGCTGTTCCTCTATTTTGGCTACCTCGCGCTGGCGAGCGCGGCGCAGCGCGACCAGGCGGGCGGTGGCGGGGGTAGCCGGGTGCTGGCGATCTACGGCCTCGTCGGCGCGATCAACATCCCGATCATCAACCGCTCGGTGGTGTGGTGGAACTCGCTCCACCAGCCCGCCTCGATCACGATGGGCAAGTCGAGCATCGACAGCGCGTTTCTCGTGCCGTTGCTGGTCGCCGCGATCGGCTTTTCATGCCTGTTCGGGGGCGTGGTGCTCGCCCGGATGCGGACGCTCCTCGCCGACATCCAGGCCGAGGCGCGGCTGCGCCGCAAGGCGTTCGCTTGAAGCCCATGCGCGAAACCCTCGAGCAATGGGATTTCGTCGCGCTCGCTTACGCGGTGGGGGTGATCGGCACGCTGCTGCTGGTAGCGTGGGCGTGGGCCGCGATGCGTCGCGCCGAGCGCCGCCGCGACGAGACGCGCGGGCGATGACCGGCGCGCTCAAGCCCAAGCACCAGCGGCTGGTGCTGCTCGCGGTCGCGCTCGCCGCGCTGATCGGCGCGGGGTTCCTCGCGGCGTGGGCGCTGCGCAGCCAGGCGTCGTATTTCTACGTCCCCTCCGACATCCGTGCGAACCCACCGGAGGTGGGCAGAGCCGTCCGCCTCGGCGGGATGGTCGAGCGCGGCTCGATCCGGACCCGCGCCGACGGGGTGACGATCGACTTCGTCGTCGCCGACCGCACCGCGCGCACCCCGGTGCGCTTCACCGGGATCACCCCGGCGCTGTTCGTCGAGGGCTCGGGCGTGGTCGCCGAAGGGAGGCTCGCGCCCGACGGCACGTTCGTCGCCGACAACCTGCTGGCCAAGCACGACGAAAAATACGTCCCGCGCGAGATGCAGGACATGGCCAAGGCCAAGATGGCGGTCGCCGAAGCGAAATGATCGCCGAGGTCGGCCTTGCCTTGCTGTGGATGGCGGGCGCGCTCGCGCTGCTCCAGCTCGTCGCCGGAGCGCTCGCGCTGACCGCCAAGGGGCGCGAGCTCGGAGGAATCGTTCGGCCCGTGGCGGTGGCGCAAGGCGTGCTCTGCGCGCTGGCCTTCGCCAGCCTGATCGCGCTGTTCCTGCGCACCGACCTGTCGGTCAAGCTGGTCGCGACCAACAGCCATTCGCTCAAGCCGTTCATTTACAAGCTCGCCGGAACGTGGGGCAACCACGAGGGCTCGATGCTGCTGTGGGTGACGGTGATGGGGCTCGCCGGCGCGTTCGTTGCGCTGGTCGAGCGGCGACTGCGCCAGGACACGATGCTCGCCACGCTCGCCGGGCAGGCGTTCGTCAGCCTGGGGTTCTACGCGTTCCTGCTGCTCTCTTCGAACCCGTTCGAGCGGCTCCCCGAACCGGCGATCGAGGGCAACGGACTTAACCCGCTGCTCCAGGACATCGGCCTCGCGTTCCACCCGCCGACGCTTTACCTCGGCTACGTCGGGCTCTCGATCGCGTTCAGCTTCGCGATCGGCGCGCTGGTGACGCGCGACGTCGGCCCGGCGTTCGCGCGGGCGATGCGGCCGTGGGTGTTGGGGGCGTGGATCTTCCTCAGCCTCGGCATCACCGCGGGCTCGTATTGGGCCTATTACGAGCTCGGCTGGGGCGGTTGGTGGTTCTGGGACCCGGTCGAGAACGCCAGTCTGATGCCGTGGCTCGCGGCGACCGCGCTGCTCCATTCGGTCAGCGTGCTGGCGGCGCGCAACGCGCTCAGGGCGTGGACGGTGATGCTCGGCGTGGTGGCGTTCTCGATGTCGATGATCGGCACTTTCCTCGTCCGCTCGGGCATCCTCACCAGCGTCCACGCATTCGCGGTCGATCCCGAGCGCGGCAGCTTCATCCTCGCGCTGCTGGCGATCTACATCGGCGGCGCGCTGGCGCTGTTCGCGACGCGCGCGGCGACGATCACGGAAGGCTCGCGCTTCGCGGTGACCAGCCGCGAGGCGGCGCTGGTGTTCAACAACGTCATGCTCAGCGCGATCCTCGGGATTGTCCTCCTCGGCACGCTTTATCCGCTGCTGACCGAGGCGTTCGGCGAGAAGGTCTCAGTCGGGCCGCCGTACTTCAATCCGGTGGCGGCGATCTTCTTCGTGCCGATGCTGCTGGTCATGGCGGTCGGCCCGCTGCTGCGCTGGCGCGACGACCGGCTCGGCCGGGTGACGAGCCGGATCGCCATTCCCGCGCTGCTCGTCGGGCTGGTGCTGCTCGGGCTCACGCTGCTTGCGCCGTCGGTGAAGCTGTTGCCGTTCCTCGGGATGGGGCTGGCGCTCGGGCTAATGGTCGCCAGCGTGCTGCCGCTCGCTGGGCGCGAGCTCAAGCGCACGCCGTTGCCGACCTGGGGCATGGTCACGGCGCATTTCGGGATCGCGGTGGCGCTGTTCGGGGTCGCCAGCGACAGCGCGTTCTCGACCGAGAAGCTGGTCGCCGCGCGCGTCGGCGAGAGCCACGCGGTGGGGCCGTGGACGATCACGTTGCGCGACGTCGAGCCCGTCGCGGGACCCAACTGGACCGCGCTCGAGGCGACGATGGCGGCGAGCTATGCCGGCGCGGCCCCGACGATCATCGAGCCGCAGGCGCGCAACTTCACCTCGCCCCCGGCGCAGACCAGCGAGAGCGCGCTGCTGACCCGCTGGAACGGCCAGCTTTACGCGGTGCTCGGCGAAGAGGCCGAGGACGCCAAGGGCCAACAGCGCTGGCAGCTGCGGCTATGGTGGAAGCCGTTCGTGCCGATGATCTGGTGGGGCGGGATGCTGGTCGGGCTCGGCGGGCTGCTCGCGCTGATCGGCCGCGTCGCGAGCGACGTTCGGCGGCTGCGCGCTGGCGACAAGATCGCCTACCGCCGCGCGAGGCAGGGCCGATGAACGACACGCCCCCGAAACGGCCGAGCTTGTGGCTGTGGTTGCCGCTCGCGTTGTTCATCGGGTTCTTCGCGCTGGTCATGTCGGGCCTGCTCAACCCCGCCCAGCGCGAGGTGGCGAGCACGATGATCGGCAAGCCGCTCCCCGCGTTCGACTTGCGCCCCGCGGTGGCCGAGCGCCCCGGTCTGGCGCGCGCCAACCTCGCCGACGGCAAGCCGCGACTGCTCAACGTCTTCGCCAGCTGGTGCGTGCCGTGTGTCGCCGAAGCGCCGCAACTTCAGGCGCTCGCCGCGCAGGGCGCCGAGATCGACGGCATCGCGATCCGCGACCGCAGCGAGGACGTCGCGCGCTTCCTCGCCGCCAACGGCAACCCCTACACCCGGATCGGCGCCGACGACTTGTCGGCGGTCCAGCTCGGGATCGGCTCGTCGGGGGTGCCCGAGACCTTCGTGATCGACGGCCAGGGCACGATCCGCCACCAGCACATCGGCGACATCCGCGTCGAGGACGTGCCCGGGCTGCTCGCCAAGCTGCGCGAGGCCCCGCGATGATGCGCCTGTTCTTGATGGTCCTCGCCGCGCTCCTGGCTGGCCCTGCGCTGGCCCAGGACCTGCTTCCACCGGCCCCGTACGCCTACAGGCAGCTCGACGATCCGGCGCAGGAAGCCAAGGCGCAGGCACTGATGGAGACGCTGCGTTGCCTCAAGTGCCAATCGCAGTCGATCGCCGACAGCGACGCGCCGATGGCGGGCGACATGCGCCACCAGGTCCGCACGCGGATCGCGGCGGGCGAAGAGCCCGAGGCGATTCGCGCCTGGCTGGTCGAACGCTATGGCGACTACGTGACCTACACCCCGCGGCTGCGTCCGCTGACCTGGCCGTTGTTCGCCGCGCCGCTGGTGTTCCTGGCTGTGGCCGCGCTGATCCTGCGCCGCCGCTTCCGCCGGAGTCGCGCGCTGTGACCTGGGTCCTGATCCTGCTGCTCGCGGTTGCTACGTTCGCCGCGATGGCGCGGTGGCTCGGGCTGCCGCGCGCGGGGTGGGAGCTGGTCGGCGCGGCGCTGCTCAGTGGGATCGCCGGTTACGCGCTGCAAGGGGCGCCCGGCCAGCCGGGCGCGCCCAAGGCCCCGGTCGAGACCGGCGCCACCGCCGACGGGGCGCTGGTCGCGCAGCGCCAGGCGATGGGCGCGCGGTTTGGCGGGGGTCAGCAGTGGCTGATCATCGCCGACGGCCTCGCCCGCCGCGGCCAGTACGGCAGCGCCGCGCAAGTGCTGCGCACCGCGGTCCGCCAAAGCCCCCGCGATCCCGATCTGTGGGTCGCGCTCGGCAATGCGCTGGTCGGGCACGGCGACGGGTTCATCAGCCCGGCGGCGCAGTTCGCGTTCCAGCGCGCCGCGACGCTCGCTCCCGCGCACCCCGGCCCGCCGTTCTTCATGGGGCTCGCGCTCGCCCAATCGGGCCGCCTCGCCGAGGCGCGGACGATCTGGGCCGAGCTCGCCGCGCAAGCGCCCGAAGAGGCGCCGTGGAAAGCCGACCTCGACCAACGCCTCGCCCGGCTTGACGCGATGATCGCGCAGCAGGGCGGCGGCGCGGCGCCGGCGCCCTGAACGCTCCCGCGATGCCGGAACAAGCCGTCTTACACGCCGTTTCATTGCGGCACCGCGGCTCGCGTCTCGATTGCGGGCCGCGCGGCGGGCTGCTAAGCGCCGCCTCCCGCGGGGCGAACGACTCCGGTCCGCGCGGCATCGGGTCGAACCGGGGGCATTGACGCAATGAGCGACGCCGTCACCAGCCCCGCCGAGATGGCCGTGCCCGCACCCGACGATCACGCGCCCGGGCACCATGCCCAAGGCGGCATCGCCAAGCTCGCGGTCGGGGCGATCGGCGTGGTGTTCGGCGACATCGGCACCAGCCCGCTTTACGCGCTGCGCGACACGTTCGCCGGGCACCACCCGCTGCCGCTCGACCAGCTCCACGTGTTCGGCATCATCAGCCTGATGTTCTGGTCGATGATGATCATCGTCACGATCAAGTACGTCAGCGTGATCATGCGCGCCGACAACAAGGGCGAGGGCGGCAGCCTCGCGCTGCTCGCGCTGATCAACAAGAACGTCGGCGGCAAGAAGTGGACCACCGGGATCATCCTCCTCGGGGTGTTCGCCACCGCGCTGTTCTACGGCGACAGCATGATCACGCCCGCGGTCTCCGTGCTCGGCGCCATCGAGGGTCTCGCGGTCTACCAGCCGGGGTTCAAGACGATGGTCGTGCCCGTGGTTGTCGGCATCCTGGTGTTCCTGTTCTTCATCCAGAGCCGCGGGACGGCCAAGGTGGCGGCATTCTTCGGACCGATCATGCTGGTCTACTTCGCGGTAATCTCGGTGCTCGGGATCGGGTCGATTCTGCAGTTTCCCGAGGTGATCGGCGCGCTCAGCCCGCACCATGCCGCGGCGATGTTCGTCGCCGACCCGTTCCGCGGGTTCCTCGCGATGGGCTCGGCGGTGCTCGCGGTGACCGGGGCCGAGGCGCTCTATGCCGACATGGGCCACTTCGGGCGCAACCCGATCCGCGTCTCGTGGCTGGTCTTCGTGCTCCCCGCGCTGGTGCTCAACTACCTCGGGCAAGGCTCGCTGCTGATGCGCGACCCGGCCGCGCTCGAGAGTCCGTTCTATTTCCTCGCCCCCGAGTGGTTCCAGTGGCCGCTGCTGATCGTCGCCAGCCTCGCCGCGATCATCGCCAGCCAGGCGGTGATCACCGGCGCGTTCTCGGTCACTCAGCAGGCGATCCAATTGGGCTTCATTCCGCGGATGACGATCAAGCACACCAGCGAGACCGCCGCCGGGCAGATCTACATCCCCGTCATCAACTGGGCGCTGATGATCGCGGTGATCCTGCTGGTGGTGGTGTTCCAGCGCTCGTCGAACCTCACCGCCGCGTACGGCATCGCGGTGACCGGGGCGATGCTGATCGACAACTTCCTGCTCGCGGTGGTGCTGTGGCAGATGTGGAAGTGGAAGCCATGGCTCAGCGTGCCGCTGCTCGCGCTGTTCTTCGTGCTCGACAGCGCGTACCTCTCGGCCAACCTGACCAAGATCCCCGACGGCGGCTGGGTGCCGCTGGCGCTGGGCCTGACGATCTTCACGCTGCTCACCACGTGGTCGCGCGGGCGCGCGCTGATGCGCCAGAACATGGCCGAGGGCTCGATCCCGATCGAGGTCTTCACCAAGAGCGCGCACAACAGCGCGGCGCGCGTCCCCGGCACCGCGATCTTCATGGCCTCGGCCGCGGCGGGCGTCCCCTCGGCGCTGCTTCACAACATCAAGCACAATAAGGTGCTGCATGCCCGCGTGATCGTGCTGACGGTGTCGATCCAGGACGTGCCGTACGTCGACGAGGGCGAGCGTTACACGGTCAAGGACCTCGGCGAGGGGTTCTATAAGCTGATCCTGCGCTTCGGCTTCCTCGAGGAGACCGACGTCCCCACCGCGCTCAAGCAAGTGACGATGTGCGGCGAGCCGTTCGACATGATGAAGACCAGCTTCTTCCTCTCGCGCCAGACGCTGATCGCCTCCAAGAAGCCGGGCATGGCGATCTGGCGCGAGAAGCTGTTCGCGTGGATGCTGCGCAACGCGGCGAGCGCGATGGAGTTCTTCCGCCTGCCGACCAACCGCGTCGTCGAGCTGGGCAGCCAGGTCGAGATCTAGTGGAGCCGACGCGCTCCGAGACCGACAGCTTGGGCGCGGTCGAGGTTCCCGCGGATGCTTACTGGGGGGCGCAGACCCAACGCAGCATCGGCAATTTTCCGTTCGGCTCGCGCGAGGCGATGCCGATCGAGATCGTCCGGGCGCTGGCCCTGGTCAAACTCGCCGCGGCGCGGGTGAACCGGTCGCACGGGCTCGACGCGACGATCGCCGACGCGATCGAGGCCGCGGCCCGGGAGGTGGCTGACGGCCAGCTCGACGATCAGTTCCCGCTGGTGATCTGGCAGACCGGCTCGGGCACCCAAACCAACATGAACGTCAACGAGGTGATCGCGGGCCGCGCCAACGAGCTGCTCACCGGCGCGCGCGGCGGCAAGGCGCCGGTCCACCCCAACGACCACGTCAATAAGAGCCAGTCGTCGAACGATAGTTTTCCGACGGCGATGCACGTCGCGGTGGTTCTCGCCTTGCAAAAGCGGCTGACCCCCGCGCTAGACCGTCTATGCGGAGCGCTGACCGCAGCGCGTGACGAATTCGCCGGCATCGTCAAGATCGGCAGGACGCATCTTCAAGATGCGACACCCCTTACTCTGGGACAGGAATTCTCCGGCTACGTTCAGCAATTGCGCGATTGCTACCAGCGGATCGCCGGTGTCACGCCCAGGCTTCGCCGCC
>DATLDS010000122.1:0-24434 GCA_035525735.1 Novosphingobium sp. | reverse complement strand
CGACCGCCGCGTTGCCGTGGCACACCGAGCACGAGTTGGTGTAGGCCTTCATTCCGGCCGAAAGCTGGGCCAGGCTGCCCGAGACGGGTGGCGGGTCGAGCACTTTGGCCGACTGCGGCGGCGGCGGCGGCAATTGCAGCGCGCCGTCGAGCTTGAACACCCTCAGCCGGCTGATGTTGGGAGTGAGGTCGCCGACCAGCTTGCCGCCCGAGACGTCCCACACCCCGCCCCAGCCGACCATCAGCGCGACATACTGCTCGCCGCCTATCGCATACGTCATCGGCGCGGCGATCACCCCGCTTTGCGTCGGGAAGTTCCACAACTGCTTGCCGGTGTCGGCGGTGTAGGCGCGGAACTCGCCGCCCGCGGTGCCCTGGAACACCAGGTTGCCCGCGGTCGCCAGCGTTCCGCCGTTGGTCGCGCCGGGATGCTGGACCGTCCACCGGGCCTTGCCCGCGACCGGGTCCCACGCGACCAGCGCGCCGGTCAGGCTGGCCTTGGCCGCGGCGCGCACCCCGGCATCGGCGGGGAGGTTGCCCGCGGTGAAATCGACCCCGAGCTGGAATCCGGTGGTGCCCGGCTTCCAGTCGGGATCGTGCGCGTAAAGCTGCGGGGTGTTGTTGGTCGGGATGTAGACCAGCCCGGTCTTGGGGCTGTAGCTCATCGGGGTCCAGCTGTGCGCCCCGACCGCGCCGGGGAAGCCGACGAACGGCTGGCCGGTGAGCTCGTACTTGGCCTCGGCGTTGACCATCGGCTTGCCGGTGGCGGGATCGAGCCCGCTCGCCCAGTTGATCCCCTGCACGAACGGCTTGCCCGAGAGGAACTTTCCGGTCGCCGCGTCGAGCACATAGAAGAACCCGTTCTTGGGCGCGTGCATCACGACGTGGCGCTGCCGGCCGTCGAGCGTCAGGTCGGCGGCGATGATCTGCTGGTCCGAATCGAAGTCCCAGCGGTCCTCGGGGGTCTCCTGGAAGTGCCACTTGTAGGCGCCGTCATCGGGATCGACCGCGACGATCGAGGCGGTGTAGAGGCTGTCGCCGGCATTGGGCTCGGAAGACTTGGCGTTGTTGCGATATTTGGGGTTCCACGGCTCGGCGTTGGCGGTGCCGAAATAGACGAGGTCGGTCACCGGATCGTACGTGATCGAATCCCACACCGTGCCGCCGCCGCCGCGCTTCCACCAGTCGCCGGACCAGGTCTTGGCCGCGGCCTCGAGGTGCTCGCCCTCGAACGGCTGCGACGGGTCGCCGGGGACGGTGTAGAACTTCCACGCCTCGTTGCCCGTGTCCGCGTCGTACGCGGCGAGATAGCCGCGGGTGAAGTATTCCGAGCCCGCCGCGCCGATCAGCACCCGCCCCTTGACGATCCGCGGCGCCCCGGTGATCGCCATGTGCGAGCCCGCGGGGATCACCGGCTTGTTCCACGCGACCTTGCCGGTGTCGCGATTGAGCGCGATCAGCCGCCCGTCGAGCGTGCCGACGAACACCTGGTCGCCGTAGATCGCGACCCCGCGGTTGACCGCGTCGCAGCACACGTCGACCAGCTTGGACCGCGGAACCTCGGGATCGTAGGCCCACAGCGGCTTGCCGGTCGCCGCGTCGAACGCCATGACCTTGCTCCACGCGGTGGTGATGTAGAGCTTGCCGTCGGCCATCAGCGGCGTGGCTTCCTGGCCCCGCGCGGTGTCGAGGTCGGCGAACCAGGCGAGCCCCAGATCGGCGACGTTGGCTTCGGTGATCTGGGTCAGCGGCGAGAAGCGCTGCTCGGCGTAGTCGCGCCCGTACGACAGCCACTCGCCGCCCTCGGCGGCGGCGATCCGCGCGTCGGTCACTCCGCTGGTCGCGAGCTCGGCGGGTGCCGTGCGGTCGCTGCCATAGCCCTTGCACGCCGACAGCAGCAGCGCGGCGGCACCCACGGCAAACCCGATCGAACGCATCGTCGTCCCTCTCCCTCGCGCCCCGTGCCTTCTTGCCCGCTGCGCGGCGCGGAATCGAGTCGTTAATTGCGCGGTTGAAACGCTCGGAGACGGTGGAAACCGGCGCCGCAGGGTGATAAGAGCGCGGGCCAGCCGGGGGAACGTCACGTGCCGCTATTCGAAGCCTTTCGCCGCCACCCTGCCTCGGTCGGGGAGACTTATGCCGAGCACTTGCGCCACGCCACCGGCTTCGGCGCGCGGATGATCCTCGGCGGATTCGCCTGCATCGTCCACGGCCTGCTCCCGTTCGTGTTCGTGCGCACCGGCAGCACGCAGATCCGCACGCTTCACGATCACATGGTCACCGGGCGGAGCAAGGCGATGCCGGCGATCCTCGATTTCGTGATCTAGCGCTACGCGCGCGATCCGGCGCCCGCGATCAGGCGCCCGTGATCAGGCGCTTCAGCAAGTGGCGCAGCAGCGCGATCTCGCTTTCGTCGAGCACTTCGGCGGCGTCGTCCTCGATCGCCATCGCCGCGGCGGTGAGCTCGACGAACTTGGCGCGGCCCGCCTCGGTGAGCGCCAAGGCTCCGCTTGGCCCGGCGGTGACCAGCCCGCGCGCGGCGAGCGAGCTGGCGTCCTCGGCGGCGAAGTGCTGGCCCGCGGGGCCGATCGCCGCGTCGACTTGCGCGGCCGGCGCCTCGCCCAGGCCTCCCAGCGTGCTCAGCACGAAATGATCGTTCGGGGTCAGCCCGAGCCGTTCGAGCACCGGCAGCATCGGCGCATAGACCTGAAAGTGCGCGCGGCCGAGCAAGTAGCCGAGGAAGTCCTCGCCGAACGTGCCCGATTCGGGCTCGGCGCGGTCGCCTGCGGACAAATCCGCCGCCTTGCGCGCGGCGAGCGCATAGCGACCGCCGTGAAACGCCAGCGGGGGGCGCCGGCTGCGCTCGAACGCTTCGACTTCGCCGACGAAGATCACGTGGTCGCCGCCGTCGTACTGAAACGCGGTGCGGCACTGGAACTGCGCCGCGGCGCCGGCGAGCAGCGGCACGCCGCCCGCGCCGCGCCCCAGCTCGAGCCCGGCGAACTTGTCCGCGCTCGTTTTCGCGAAACGGTTCGAGAGCTCCTCCTGGTCGGCGGCGAGGATATGCACCGCGAAATGGCTCGCCGCTTCGAACGCGGTTAGGCTCGAGGAATTGCGCGCGAGGCTCCACAGCACCATCGGCGGATCGAGCGAGACCGAGTTGAAGCTGCTGGCGGTGACCCCGACGTCGCGCCCGGCGCCGTCCGAGGCGGTCACGATCGTCACCCCGGTGACGAACGAGCCGAGCGCCTCACGGAAATCGCTGGCCTTGCTCACGAGGAAACCTGGCTCATCCTTTCCGGGCGCGGCGCTGGCTGGGGCGGCAGGATTCGAACCTGCGAATGCCGGTACCAAAAACCGGTGCCTTACCACTTGGCGACGCCCCACCGGCGCGGGCGGCTTATAGCGCCGCGCGCGCCCAGCGCCAGCCCTTGCCCCGCCGCGAAGGGAAGTCGGTCGGAACATCGCGTGACGCCGCCCGTTCGCATCGGCAATGACCGACACCATCATCCGCGCGGGCGGCGCCCGTCTGATCTACTGCGACGACAGCCTGCCCGGGATAACCCGCCGCAAGTCGGGCCGCGCCTGGGCGTACTTCGACGCCAAGGGCAAGCGCATCACCGATCGCGACGAGATCGACCGGCTCAACCGCATCGCGCTGCCTCCCGCCTATGTCGACGCCTGGTTTTGCCCCGCCGGGAACGCCCACGTCCTCGCCACCGGGATCGACGCCAAGGGGCGCAAGCAATACCGCTATCACCCCGAATTCCGCGCCCACAAGGAAGGCGAGAAGTTCGACCGCACCGCCGAGTTCGGACGGCTGCTCCCACTCGTGCGCAAGCGGGTCGACGATGACCTGAAGTCGCCCCGCCTGACCCGCGAGCGCGCGGTGGCGAGCGTGATCCGGCTGCTCGACACCGGCGGGATCCGCGTCGGCAACGAGGCGTACGCGCGCGACAACAAGAGCTTCGGCGCGACCACGCTGCGGATGCGTCATGCCGAAGTGAAGGGCGGCGTGCTGCGGCTGCGGTTCAAGGCGAAGTCGGGCAAGCTGTGCGAGATGCGGGTCACCGACAAAGGCCTCGCGCGCTTCGTCAAGCGGATGCAGGACCTGCCCGGCCAGCACTTGTTCCAGTACGTCGACGACGCAGGCGAGCCGCATCCGGTGAGCTCGGATGACGTGAACGCCTATTTGCGCGAGGCGATGGGCGAGGACTTCACCGCCAAGAACTTTCGCACGTTCCACGCCAGCGCGATCGCGTTGCAGTCGCTGGCCGAGGCGGAAGGCGCGCTGACGCTCAAGGCGCTGGCCGAGGATGTCGCGCAACGCCTCGGCAACACCCCCGCGATCGCGCGCAAGAGCTACATCCACCCCGCGGTGATCGCGCTGATCGACCGCCAGATCAAATGGCGCGCCAAGCTCAAGCTGCCGCGCGCGACGCCCTGGCTCGATCGCTACGAACGCGCGCTGATCGCGCTGCTCGACAAGGGCCCGCGCGCGGCCACGATCATGGCGGCGGCCTGAATCGTTGCGCCTCCGGAAATGCGGCGTATTGTGCCGCGCATCGTCAAGGCGAGGGAGGGCACGCATGACCACCGATCCGCTTCGGATGAGCCGCTTCACCGGCGCGTTCCATGCGCTGTTGCGGATCGTCACCGGGCTGCTGTTCCTCGAGCACGGCGCGATGAAGCTGTTCGGCTTTCCGCCCAGCGAGATGCCGCGGCCGCCGGTCGGCTCGCTGTTCTGGATCGGCGGGGTGATGGAGTTGGTCGGCGGCCTGCTGGTCATGATCGGCCTGTTCACCCGGCCGGTCGCGTTCCTCCTCGCCGGCGAGATGGCGGTCGCTTACTGGATGGTTCACGCGCCGCAGAGCCCCTATCCCGCGATCAATCAGGGCGACGCGGCGATCCTGTTCTGCTTCGTCTTCCTGTTCCTCGCGGCCGCCGGTTCGGGGCCGTGGGCGGTCGATCGCGAAGCGCGGATGCGGAGAGCTAGCGACTTCGACAACTGAACGGCGGCGCTGATCAGTCCAGCCGCATCACCCACCCGTGAAGGTCGGGCGCTTCGCCGCGCTGGATCGCGACGAGCCGCGCGCGCAGCTTCTGGGTGAGCTGTCCCGGCCCGCCCGAGCCGATCGTGAACTCGCCGTGCTTGCCCGCGACCCGCCCGACCGCGGTGACCACCGCCGCGGTGCCGCAGGCCATCGTCTCGAGCAGGCGGCCCGAGCCGGCGTCGTCGCGCCATTGGTCGAGGCTGTAGCGCTCCTCGCGCAGTTCGAGGCCTTCGTCGCGGATCAGCTGAATCAGGCTGTCGCGGGTGATCCCGGGGAGGATCGTGCCGCCGAGCGGGGGTGTGATCACCGTCCCGTCGTCGAACGCGAAGAACAGGTTCATGCCGCCGAGCTCTTCGATCCACTTGCGCTCGGCGGCGTCGAGGAACACCACCTGGTCGTGCCCGCGCGCCAGCGCCTCGCCCATCGGCACCAGGCTCGCCGCGTAGTTGCCGCCGCACTTGGCCGCGCCGGTCCCGCCGGGTGCGGCGCGGGTATAGTCCTCGCTGACCCAGATCGACACCGCCGGCGCGCCCGACTTGAAATAGTTGCCCGCGGGGCTGGCGATCACCAGGAACTTGTATTGCTTCGCCGGGCGCACCCCGAGGAACGCTTCCGAGGCGAACATGAACGGGCGCAGGTAGAGCGACCCGCCCTCGACGCTGGGGAACCAGTCGCGGTCGGCGCGAACGAGCTCGCGGATCGCCGCGACGAACAGGTCTTCGGGCAACTCGGGCATCGCCAGCCGTCGGGCCGAGGCGTTGAAGCGAGCAGCGTTGGCTTCGGGGCGGAACAGCGCGGTGCCGCCGTCGGCCCAGCGGTAGGCCTTGAGGCCTTCGAAGATCTCCTGCGCGTAGTGAAGCACCGCGCAGGCCGGATCGAGCGCGATCGGCTTGCGCGGGCCGACTTGCGCCGAATGCCAGCCGCGGCCTTCGGTATAGTCGATTCCGACCATGTGATCGGAAAACAGCTTGCCGAACCCCGGGTCGGCGAGCGCCTCGGCGCGGGTCGCGCCGGGGACCGGCGCCGGATGCGGCAGCCGCGTGAACTCGATCGTCGGGGGCTCGGCGGTGGTCGCCATGTCGCGCTCTCCTTGGCGAAGCGCGGGTAAGGCCGACGCGCCGCTCGCGCAATCCGTTAGGTAAAATGAGAAGGGCCGCTCCGGTAATCCGAAGCGGCCCTTCGCATGGTCAGCGGCCAGGAAGTGCCGCCCACGAAGCCTCTATCGCCAATGCGACTTAGCGATAATTCTCCATGCGGAACTGTACCGACCTCTCTGCTGAACCATGAGACATCGGATCACCTCCTTTCGCGCTGTTGAGCCAAGCGCCTAACCCGAGGTGGGCTCGGCTGGACCGGCTTGAGGCGAACCCCGGCACCGGCCTTGCATGATATGTGAATCAGGTCGGCCCGCACGACAAGACTTGCATTGAAATAATTTGTCGTCAGAATCGAGATTTCGCGCGCCGTGGCGCGCTGGCCACACCCCGATTCAGCGGCAATCCTCGACCACCCGGCCGATTTCGGCCGCCGCGGGCGCGTAAAGCGTCGGCTGGCCCGGCGCCTCGACCGCGAAACGGCCCCGGCTGAACGCGACATCGTTGAGAAAGGCGTCGGACGGGGCGAAGCTCACCGCGAGTTGCGCGGGCGTGCCCGCAGGCGGGGCGAGCGTGCTGAAGGCGCGGGTAAGCGACGTCGTCACGATCGCCAGCGGAACCGGACCGCTCGCCGCGCCGGCGCGAATGAGCACGATCCGCCCTGCGGCGGGGTCGCACCGCAAGCTCAGCAGCGTGCCGTTCGCCGAGCCGAAGCTCGCGGTCGAGCCGCTTGCCTGAGCCGCGTAGCTCCACGCGCCGGGGGTGATCGGGGCGTCGCGCCAGTCGTCCGGAGCCGGGGCGGGCGGGGCGTCGACGACCGGGCGCGGCGGCGGGGCCGCGACGGCCGCGGGCGCGAC
Source organism: Novosphingobium sp. (assembly GCA_035525735.1). GTDB lineage: Bacteria > Pseudomonadota > Alphaproteobacteria > Sphingomonadales > Sphingomonadaceae > Novosphingobium. The sequence goes on along the minus strand of DATLDS010000122.1, from coordinate 17,430 downwards.
TTCGCGCTTGGCCGCGCAGGCGCTCAGCAGGATAAGCCCGAACAGCGCGGCGGCGCGGTTTGCCTTCATCGGCAGTTCCATTAGATCAGCATCGCGTGACGACAACCCCATCCCCTCCGGGCGCGTCCCGCCCCGAAAAATCTCCCAGGCAACGCGCCGACCAGCTTTTGGTTGCGCGCGGCCTGGTCGAGAGCCGGGCACGGGGGCAAGCGCTGATCCTGGCGGGCCACGTCTTCTCGGGCGACACCAAGCTGGCCAAGCCCGGCCAGCCGCTCGCCGCGGACGCGCCGCTCGAAGTGCGCGGGCGAGACCATCCGTGGGTGTCGCGCGGGGGGATCAAGCTGGCTCACGCGCTCGACCATTTCGGGCTCGATCCCGCGGGCGAGACCGCGATCGACATCGGCAGCTCGACCGGCGGCTTCACCGACGTGCTGCTGGCGCGCGGCGCGGCCCATGTCTTCGCGGTCGATTCGGGGACCAACCAGCTCGCCTGGAAGCTGCGCCAGGATCTCCGCGTGACCGTGCTCGAGCGGACCAGCGCGCGCACGCTCACCCCCGAACAGATCGACCGCCCGTGCCATTGGGTGGTGTGCGACGCGAGCTTCATCGCGCTCGCCAAAGTGCTCGAGGTGCCGCTCGCGCTGGCGGCACGACCGACGCGGCTCGTCGCGCTGATCAAGCCGCAGTTCGAGGTCGGCAAGGGCGAAGTCGGCAAGGGCGGGGTGGTGCGCGACCCGGCGCTGCACGCGCGGGTCTGCGGCGAGGTGCGCGGCTGGCTCGAAGCGCAAGGCTGGGCGATCGACGGGATCGCCCGGAGCCCGATCACCGGCCCCGAGGGCAACGTCGAGTTCCTGATCGCGGCGCTGCGGACGTGAAGCTTGTCCCACGCGGGGACGTCCCGCATCGTTGCCTCCGTCCCCGCGCCCGGCCAATATCGGCACCGAATCGAGGGATTTTCTCGCAATGACCCTTCCTGCGTCGCGCGGCCAGCTGCGAGCGAGTTTCCTGCGCTGGGCGCTGCTGATCGTGCCCGCGGTGATGTTCCTCGGCTTCATCGGCGCCCGGCTCGCCGGGCCGGCCCCCGGCAACCCTTGGTTCGATGGGCTCGCGAAGCCCGCGATCTACCCGCCGCCCGCGGCGTTCGGGATCGTCTGGCCGGTCCTTTACCTGCTGATGGGCGTCGCGCTGACGCTCGTCGTCACCGCGCGCGGCGCGCGGGGTAGGGGGATCGCCATTGCCGCCTTCCTCGTCCAGTTCGCGCTCAACCTCGCGTGGACGCCGATCTTCTTCGCGGGACACAAGATGACCGCCGCGCTCGGCGTGATCGTCGCGCTCGATCTCGCGGCGATCGCCACGATCGCGCTGTTCTGGCGGGTGCGGCGCCCGGCAGCGCTCCTACTGATCCCCTACCTCGCCTGGATTCTGTTCGCGACGCTGCTGAATTGGGAATTCTTGCGCGCCAATCCGGGCGCCGAGGGACAAACCGCGCCGGCGGCGACGACACGGTTTGAAATCTGAGCGCGGCGGGCCCATCTGAAGGGCCAAGCACCTCCGGAGTCTTCCCGATGCAGTCCGAGAACCCGCTTTTCGCCGACCTCAGCAAGCTTCTGAACAGCGCCGCGGGCACGCTCGCCGGGATGGGCCGCGAAGGCCGCGACGCCGCGCGTGAGAAGATGCGCGAGGTGATGGGCGGGCTCGACTTCGTCAGCCGCGACGAGTTCGAGGCGGTCAAGGCGATGGCGGCCAAGGCGCGCGAACAGGCCGATGCGCTCGAAGCGCGGCTGGCGGTGCTCGAGGCGGGCGGCGCCGCGCCGATCAAGTCGGGCAAGTCCAAGCCGGGCGCCGGGATCACCGACTGACACAGATCAGAAGGCCGGAACCCAAAACTTATCAAACGGTTGTCGCAGAAAGCTCTTCTGCGAAAGACGACTCCCTTGTTTACTCAGCTCAACCCGCCGATCCCCCTTCACGTCCTGGGCAGGGGCGACGGCAGCGCGATCGGCATGATCGACTACGGCCCCGAGCACAACCTGATCTGGGTCACCGCGCTCGACGCCAACGGCGAAATCTGGTGCGCGCCCAACCCGACCGTGCGGTTCCTCAAGAACTGGACGATGGGCCGCAAGGAGAACCCGCTCGTCGCGCAGTCGAAGGCGAGCCTGCGCGCGGTCGAAGGCGATGCGGCGCCGGGGCCGACCGCAGCCGCGATCTGCCGCTGATCCTTGCCTGAGGCGCGCCGCGCCGCCAAAGCCCGGCGATGCACTTGCGCGCCCCCGCGATCCTCTGCGCCAGCCGCGCGCATGGCGAGCACGGCGCGGTGCTGCGCCTGCTCACCGCCGAGCACGGGCTGGTCGCCGCCTATTGCGCCGGTGCGCGGGGGCGGCGGCTGCGTCCGCTGCTGATCCCCGGCAACCGGCTCGACGCCGAGATTTCGGCGCGCTCGGCAAGCCAGCTACCGTTCGCCAAAGTCGAGCTGGTCGAGAGCCGCGGGCCGTGGCTGTCCGAGCCGCTGGCGAGCGCGGCGATCGTCTGGTCGTGCGCGCTGACCGCGACCGCCTTGCCCGAACGGCACCCCTATCCCGCGCTTTACGAAGCGCTCGCCGCGCTGCTCGACGCGATCTGCCACGCCCCGTCGGCGCGCGGTTGGGCGCGTGCGCTCGTCGCCTACGAAGCGCTGCTGCTGCGCGAGCTCGGCTACGGCGGCGCGAACGATGCCGACGATGACGACTGGGCGGCTTTGCTCGCGCGGCTGCGGCGCCAGGGCCGCGCGCTCGACGAGCGCTTGCTTGCCGATAGGCGCGGCGATGTTATGGCGGCGCGCTCGATCCTGATCGAGCGGCTCGAACGGATCTCGGGGGACGCATGAGAATCGCGGTTCTGCCCGGCGACGGGATCGGCCCTGAAGTCACCGGCGAGGCCGTGAGCGTGCTCGAGGCGCTGGCGCTGCCGGGGCTGGAGCTCGAGACAGGCGATGTCGGTGGCGTGGCCTATCGGCGCCACGGTCACCCGCTTCCTCCCGCGACGCTCGATCTCGCGCGGCGCGCCGACGCGGTACTGTTCGGCGCGGTCGGCGATCCGGCGTGCGACGCGCTCGAACGCGCGCTTCGACCCGAGCAGGCGATCCTCGGGCTGCGCCGCGAGCTCGGGCTGTTCGCCAACTTGCGCCCGGCGACGACGTTTCCCGGGCTCGAGGCCGCATCCGCGCTGCGCCCCGAGATCGCGCGCGCGATCGACCTGCTGATCGTGCGCGAGCTCAACGGTGACGTCTATTTCGGCGACAAGGGCACGCGCACGCTCGACGATGGCCGGCGGCAGGGCTGGGACCTGATGAGCTATGCCGAGGACGAGGTGCGGCGCATCGCGCATGTCGCGTTCCGCGCGGCGCAGGGGCGCAAGCGGCGGTTGGCTTCGGTCGACAAGGCCAACGTGCTCGAAACGTCTCAGTTGTGGCGCGACGTGGTGATCGAGGTTTCCGCCGAATACCCCGACATCGCGCTCAGCCATGTCTATGTCGACAACGCGGCGATGCAGCTGGTGCGCGACCCCGGCCAGTTCGACGTGATCGTCACCGGCAACCTGTTCGGCGACATTTTGTCCGACCAGGCGAGCATGTGCGTCGGCTCGATCGGGCTGCTCGCCTCGGCCGCGCTCGGCGAGCGGAGCACTGCGTACGGCACGTTCGGGCTCTACGAACCGATCCACGGCAGCGCGCCCGACATCGCGGGCCAGGACAAGGCCAACCCGATCGCCGCGATCCTCAGCCTGGCGATGCTGCTGCGCCACTCGCTGGGGCTCGAGAGAGAAGCGGTGCGCGTCGAAGCGGCGGTGGCGACGGCGGTGGCCGACGAGGTGCGCGGCGGAGACCTCGGCGGAAGCCACGGCACCCGCGCGATCGGCGACGCGGTGTTGGAGCGGCTGTGAAGTCCTCCCCGGCACGGGGAGGGGGACCGCGGCGGGGTGTGCCGCCGCGAAGTCGTGCCAGCTGCGCGTGCCCCTCCACCACCCTGCGGGCGGTCCCCCTCCCCGTGCCGGGGAGGAACTAGTGCTCCAGCTGGCCGTCGTCCTGCCGACGCTCAACGAGCGCGACAATCTCGCGCCGCTGGTCGCGCGGCTCGAGGCGGCGCTCGAGGGGATCACGTGGGAGACGATCGTGGTCGACGACGACAGCGCCGACGGGACCGCGCAGGCCGCGCGCGCGCTGGCGCTGGCCGATCCGCGGGTGCGCGTGATCCAGCGGATCGGACGGCGCGGGCTCGCTTCGGCGGCGCTCGAGGGGATGCTTGCCACCGCCGCGCCCTATGTCGCGGTGATGGATGCCGATCACCAGCACGACCCCGCGCTGCTCCCGGCGATGCTCGCCGCGGTCGACGGCGGGGCGACCGACATCGCGATCGCCTCGCGCTTCGCGCCAGGCGCGAGCACCGAGGCGTGGGCGCGGCCGGAGCGCGAACGCCGGTCCGCGCTCGCCAACCGGCTCGCCCGCGCGCTCACCGGCGCCGAGCTCAGCGATCCGATGAGCGGTTATTTCCTGCTCTCGGCCGAGCGCGCGCGCACGCTCGCGCCGCGTCTCTCGGGAATCGGCTTCAAGATCCTGCTCGACATCCTCGGCGCCTCGCCCGAGCGGCTGCGCGTGCGTGAGTTTCCGCTCGCGTTCGCCGCGCGCGCCGCGGGGGAGAGCAAGCTCGATCGCGTGATCGCGTTCGAATACGTCGTCGCGCTGTACGACCGCTACCTCGGGCGCATTTTCCCGACGCGCTTCGCCTTGTTCGGGACGATCGGGGCGAGCGGCATCGCCATCCACATGGCGGTGCTGACCGCGCTGTTCCGCGGGCTCGGCTGGGGGTTCGCGCCCGCCCAGACCGCCGCGGCGCTGGTCGCGATGAGCTTCAACTTCGTCCTCAACAACGCGCTGACCTATGCCGACAAGCGGCTGTCGGGCGCGGCGGCGCTGATCAGGGGTTGGCTCGGCTTCTGCGCGACATGCGCGGTCGGTGCGGTCGCCAACGTCGCGGTCGCGGGGATGCTGGTCGGCCGCAGCGTCCACTGGGTCTTGGCCGCGCTGGCGGGGATCGTGGTCGGCGCGGTGTGGAACTACGCGCTGTCCTCGCGCTTCGTGTGGGGGCGCTACTAGTTGCGCGCTCGGCGCATTTCTGGTCAGCTTGGGGCAAGATAATACGCGTTAGCGACGTCCCTGTCCGCGCTTGAAAAAAGGTCCATCATGCGTCTTCCGCTGTTCGCCATGTTCGCGTCCACGATCCTGTCCTCCGCCGCGCTGGCGCAGACCGCCGCAACCGACGCCGACGATCCGTACATCTGGCTCGAGGAAAAGGATTCGGCCCGCGCGCTCGCCTGGGTCGAGGCGCACAACGCGGTCAGCACCGCCAAGCTCGAGGCCGATCCCCGCTACGCCACGCTGTTCGAGGAGGCGCTGGCGATCGCCGGGGCCAAGGACCGGATCGCCGCGCCGGCCTTTCGCCACGGCGAAATCTACAATTTCTGGCAGGACCCGGAGCACTTGCGCGGAATCTGGCGCAAGACCTCGCTCGCCGACTACCGCACCGCCGAGCCCACCTGGACCACGGTGATCGACGTCGACGCGCTCAACCAGGCCGAGGGCAAGAGCTTCGTCTGGAAAGGCGCGGCGTGCCTGCCGCCCGAGGAGAAGCGCTGCCTGATCTCGCTGTCCGAGGGCGGCGAAGACGCGGTCGAGGTGCGCGAATTCGATCTCGACACCGGGCAATTCGTCGCCGACGGGTTCAACCTGCCCAAGGGCAAGCAGGACGTCACTTGGGAGGACTTGAACCATGTCCTCGTCGCCGCCGAGTGGGCGCCCGGAGACGTCACCGGCTCGGGCTATCCGTTCATCGTCAAGCGGCTGACCCGCGGCAAGCCGATCGCCTCGGGGGTCGAGCTGTTCCGCGGCGACAAAGCCGACGGCGGCTATGGGGTCAGTCCGTACGTCGCGCGCGACGGAGAAGGCCGCACGCTGACGGTAATCTCGCGCCCGCTCGATACGTTTCGCGCCGAAAGCTACGTCGTCACCCCGCGCGGGGTCGAGCGGCTGGCGATCCCGCTCAAGGCCTCGGTTCAGGACCTCGTCTCGGGCCGCGTGATCGTCAAGCTCGACGAGGCGTGGACGGTTGGCGGGACCGAGTACCCTGCGGGCGCGCTGGTCGATCTCGATCTCGCCGCGGTCAAGGCCCGCCCGGGCGCGCTCAAGCCCTCGCTGGTGTGGAAGGCGAGCCCGCGCGATTCGCTCGAGGCGGTCACGTCGTCGAAGAACCGCCTGCTCCTCGCGACGCTCGACAACGTGCGCGGACGGCTGTGGTCGTTGCGCTACGATCCGCGCGCCGGATGGACCTCGACCAAGCTCGACCTGCCCGACAACCTCGCGCTCGGCTACGGCTCGTCGGACGACAAGTCGGACCTCGCGTTCCTCAATTCGGCGGGGTTCATCGCGCCCAACGCGCTGTACCTGGCCGACGCGGCGAGCGGGACGGTCGAGCAGGTCAAGACCCTGCCCGCCAAGTTCGATTCGTCCAATCTCGAAGTCGAGCAACTCGAGGCGACGTCGAGCGACGGGACGAAAATCCCGTACTTCGTCGTGCACCGCAAGGACATCGCGCTCGATGGCGCCACGCCGACGATCCTCAACGCTTACGGCGGGTTTCAGGTCAGCAACACGCCGGCCTATTCGGCAACCACCGGCAAGCTGTGGCTCGAGCGCGGCGGCGCGTTCGTGCTCGCCAACATCCGCGGCGGCGGCGAATTCGGCCCGGCCTGGCACGAGGCCGGCCTCGGTGTGAAGCGCCAGATCATCTACGACGATTTCGCGGCCGTGGCGCGCGACCTGATCGCGCGCAACATCACCTCGCCGCGGCGGCTCGGCATCCAGGGCGGGTCGAACGGCGGGCTGCTGATGGGGGTCGAGATGACCCAGCACCCCGAGCTGTGGAACGCTGTCAACATCCAGGTCCCGCTGCTCGACATGATCCGCATCTCGAAGATCGCGGCGGGCGCCTCGTGGCAGGGCGAATACGGCGACGTCAACGCCGACCCGGCGGTCATGGCGTTCTGGCAGAAGCTCTCGCCGTATCACGCGCTCAAATCGGGGGTGACGTATCCCGAGCCGTTCATCTTCACCACCACCCGCGACGACCGCGTCGGGCCGCAGCACGCGCGCAAGTTCGCGGCGCGCATGGAGGAGCTGGGGCTGCCGTTCTACTACTACGAGAACACCGAGGGCGGCCACGGTTCGGGCGCCGATCTTCGCCAGACAGCGCGGACCAACGCGCTGACGATGACTTATTTCATCAAGAAGCTGATGGACTAGGCGGATGCGTTTCCGGCGTCGCGCCCCGGCGGGCGCGTCGCCGGAAGCGTATAGAGCAGCGTCGCGGCAAGCAGCATGCAGACCGCCGCCATTCCCAGCGGCGCGATGTAGCTGCCGGTCAGATCGCGCAGCAGTCCGAACCCGGCGAGCCCGATCCCGGTGGCGAGGATCGAGAACAGCGTGACGCGGCCGAACCACTCGCCGAACACCTCGAGCGGAAACAGGCGGCTGATCAGGAACGGCAGCAAGTCATACTCGGCGCCGTTGAGCAGCCCGGCGACGAACACCGCCACCAGGGTGAAGCCGAGGCCGTCGACGCCCCCCGTCATCATGACGAAGCCCGCGGTCGAGATCATCCCGAACACCGCGGCGATGCGGTTGGCCGCGAACCGGTCGATCAGCGCCCCCATCACGATCCGCCCGGCGATCTGCGACGCGCCGTAAGCCGACAGCAGCAGGCCCGCGGCGGCGAGACCGATCCCGCGCTCGGCGCCGATCGGCGCCATCGAGGTGTCCAAGCCGCCGGTGCCGATGTTGATCAGCATCGTCGCGCCGGCGATCCGCCAGAACAGCGGGTTCCGCCACGACGGCGCGGCGCCGCCGCGCTCGCGCCGGGCCGGGCGCTCGAGCGCGCCGGCGCTGCGCGCGGCCAAAAGCCCGGCGGGAATGCCGATCCCCACCGCGAGCGCGGCGAGCACCTCGTATCCCGCACGCCACCCCCACACGGCGATGACCCAGCCGATCGCCGCGGGAAGGATCAGCGTGGTCAGCGACAAGCCGCTCGTCGCGAACGCCAGCGCCAGTCCGCGGTGAGAATCGAAGCGGCGCGCGACGAGCCGGCCATAGACCAGCGCGCTCATCCCCGGCGCGAACAGGGCCAGAAAGGCCACGCCGAGTTGGAACTGCCATAGACCGCCGCTCATCTGCGAAAGCCACAAATGCGTCGCGCCGAGCCCGAGCGCGGACGCCGCGATCACCGGGACCACTCCGAAACGGTCAGCGAGCCGGCCGATGAACGGCGCGGCCAGCGCAGTGAGCAGACCCAGCCCGGCCGCCGCGCCGATCTGCCCCGCGGTGGCGCCGGTCACTTCGCGCAGCGCGGGCATGAACAGGCTGGAGAGGTTCTGGTAGAGACCCGACCCGGTCCCGGCCATCGCCGCCGCGCCGACCACCACCGGCCAGCCGCGGCGCCACTCGCCCGTCCGAGGTGCGACGTCGCTCACCGCCAGCTGTCCAGCCAGGCGTAGGCGAGGAAGCCCTGGTCGTTCGCGAGCGCTCCGGCGGAGAGGATCGGATAGAAGTAGGCGAACAGGCCGAGCGCGCCGGCGAGGACCGTCCAGGCGGGCCAGCGCGTTCCGCGCTCCCATCCCGCGCCGAGCACCAGCGCCAGCGCGGCGGCGAGGAACGTGCCGGGGAGCAGGTAGTGATAGTAGAACTGGACCGGCTTGTCGGCGATGAGCCACAGCCCGAAGCTCGCCGCGAACAGGGCCGCCGTGCCCAGCATCGCGGCGTCGCGCCGTTGGCGGCCCCACGCCAGGCACAGCGCCAACGCGGGCAGCCCGGCGATCATCGTCACCGGATTGCCGACCAGCAGGACGCCGCGCTGCGCGCCGTCGACCGGCTCGTAGAGGAACCAGATCGGGCGCAAGTCGAGCAGCCATTGCCACCACCGGCTCTGGTACGGATGCGGCTGGACGACGCTCGACTGGAGCCGCGCCATTTCGAGCTGGTAATCGAGCAAGCCGGACGGCGCGACCGGATCGTCGGCATAAAGCATCGTCGGCACGAACGTCGCGAAATAGACCGCGAGCGGGACGATCCCGAGCCACAGCACCGCTTCGAGCAGCGACACGCCGCGCACCGGCGCGGCATCGCGCGCGGTGAGCCAGCGCCGCGGGCCGACGTGCGCCAGCCGCACCGCGGCGAACGCGAGGCCGGGGAGCGCGACCACCGGCGCCGCGCTCCATTTGCTCGCCAGCGAGGCGCCGAGCGCGACCCCCGCGAGCGCGAGGTCGCGCCGGCCATGGTCGGGCCGCCGGATCGCGCGCGCCCCCAGCCACAGCGCGGCCATCGCGAACGCCAGCATGAACGCGTCGAGCATCGCGATCCGCGCCATCACGAACAGCATGAAGTTGGTTCCCACCAGCGCGCCGAACAGCAGCGTGGCGGGGCGCGAGGCGCTCGCCCACCACAGCGCGCGCATCGCGGCGAACAGTGCGCCTGCCCCGGCGAGCGCCCCGGGCAGGCGCCAGCCGAGCGGCGCGTCGCCGAACGCCGCGATGCCGAGCGCGATCAGCTCCTTGCCGAGCAGCGGATGCTCGGTGTTGAGCGGGTGCGACAACGCCAGCAGCGCGCGCGCCGCGGGAAGATAGTGGACCTCGTCGAAATAGGGCTTCGAGGGGATCGTCAGACGGTGGAGGACGAGCGCGAGGAACGCGGCGGCGATCGCCCGGCACCAGGTCAGCGGGTCGCGCGAAACGTCGGTGTCGGGTCGCGCGGCCATGCCGGACGAGCGATAGAGGCGAAGCGCGCGGCGCGAAAGCCCTTCGCGACGGGCGAGGGGAGCCGCTTGCGCAAATCCGCGCCCGACCCTACTCCGCCCGCATGAAGCGCGATACCGGCCGCAACCGCGAGATCACCCGCAAGTGGCGGCCCGCGACGCGCGCGGTGCGCGGCGGCACCTGGCGCTCGGAGCAGGGAGAGACCAGCGAGGCGCTGTTCCTCACCTCGGGCTATTCGTACGACGATGCCGCCACGCCCGCCGCGCGGTTCGCGGGCGAGGCCGAGGGGATGACCTACTCGCGGCTCCAGAACCCGACCGTGGCGATGCTCGAGGAGCGGATCGCGTTGCTCGAGGGCGCCGAGGCGTGCCGGACGCAGGCCTCGGGCATGGCGGCGATGACCGCGGCGCTGCTCTGCCAGCTCTCGCAAGGCGACCACCTGGTCGCGGGCCGCGCCGCGTTCGGCAGCTGCCGCTGGCTGGTCGACCACTTGTGCCCGCGCTTCGGGATCGAGGCGACGGTGATCGACGCGCGCGACAACGCCGCGTGGGAACGCTCGATCCGCGCCAACACCAAGGTGTTCTTCTTCGAGACACCGGCCAACCCGACGATGGACATCGTCGACTTGGGCTACGTCTGCGAGCTCGCGCATGCGCACAAGATCACCACCGTGGTCGACAACGCCTTCGCCACCGCCGCGCTCCAGCGCCCGCTCGAATGGGGCGCCGACGTCGTCGCCTATTCGGCGACCAAGATGATGGACGGGCAGGGCCGCGTCCTCGCCGGCGCGGTCTGCGGTACCGAGGACTTCATCCTCAACACGCTGCTGCCGTTCACCCGCAACACCGGGCCGAACCTGTCGCCGTTCAACGCCTGGGTCGTGCTCAAGGGGCTCGAGACGCTCGACTTGCGCATCCGCCGCCAGTCGGAGAGCGCGGTGCGGCTCGGTCAGGCGATGGAAAAGCGCGTGCCTAAAATTCTCCATCCCGGGCTCGCCAGCCACCCGCAGCACAACCTGGCGATGCGCCAGATGGACGCGGCGGGCCCGATCTTCGCGTTCGAGCTCGACGGCGGGCGCAAGCAGGCGCACGCGCTGCTCGACGCGCTCGAGCTGATCGACATCTCGAACAACATCGGCGACGCCCGCACGCTGCTTTGCCACCCCGCCTCGACCACGCACCATTCGGTCGGCCCCGAAGCGCGCGAGGCGATGGGGGTGAGCGAGGGGATGCTGCGGATCAACGTCGGGCTCGAAGACCCGACCGACCTGGCCGAGGACCTCGACCGGGCGTTAAGGGCGGTGGGGCTCTAAAGCCGCTCCATCCGCAGCCAGTTGCGGTTGCCCAGCCAGCTCCGCCGCAGCGCCGCTTCGGCCGCCGCGGCCTCGAGCTTGTGGCCCAACTTGCGCTCGGTCTGCGCCAGCCCCCACAACGCCCAACCGTTGTTGGGCGCTTGGAACAGGGCGGCACGAAACGCGGTGGCCGCTTCTTCGTAGCGTCCGCCGCGATACAGCGCGGCGCCCAGCGATTGCGACACCGGGTAATACCAGTAAGGCGGCTCGTTGTAGGGCAGCGCCGCTTCGATCGCGATGGCCCGGCGATAGTGCTCCGCCGCCGCGCCGTAATGGCGTGTGGCGTACGCCATGCGCCCGCGCGCGACGTGCGCGGCGAGATCGACGATCTCTCCCGCGGGCACCCCCTGCTCGGCCATCGCCTTGACCCCCGGTGCGTCGCGCAAGCCGGTCATCGCGGCGAGTTCGCGGGCAAATTCCGCGGGTTTGCCTTGCCGCGCCCGCGCTACCGCGCGCGCATAATGATTCATCGCCGCGACATAGGGCAGCTCGCTGCGTGCCGAGGTCTGCGCGAGGACTTGCGCCGGAGTTCCGAACTGCGCGACCGCGAACGCCGGGGCGGCGTGGATCGCCTGCACCCACGCCAGATCCTTGGCCGTCTCGACGCCGAGAATGGTGCGAAGCCGCGCCGCCTCGCGCAAGGTCGTGCGCAAGTCGCCCGCCATTTGCGCGGAGGTCAGCAGGAAATGGACGTTGTGGGGATAATAGCCGTAACGATACGTGCCGTCGTCGCCGACCAGCGCGAGGTAGCGTTCGTCGGCGCGTGCGGCGGCGACGTTGGCGCGGATCGAGTCGGCATAGCGCCCGACGCGGTAATAGATGTGCCCCGGCATGTGAACGAGGTGGCCGAGCGCGCCCGGCGCCGATCCGGTCAGCAAATCCGCCGCCCGCTCGGCGCGGCCGGGCTCGGCGTAGTTTTCCATCAGGTGGATGTAGAGGTGCGCTGCCTGGGGGTGCTTCGGCCGCCGCGCGAGCACGGCTTCGACCAGCGCGACCGCTTCGGCGACCCTCGAATTGGGCGACCGTCGCGACGCGTCCCAGTAATTCCACGGCGACGTGTCCATCGCGGCCTCGGCAGCCAGCAGCGCGATGTCGTCGTTGCCGGGAAATCGCCGCGCGGCCCCTATCATCGCGTCGGCGTAAGCACCGTCGAGCGCGAACCGATCGGCCTTGGGGTCGGCCGAGTAACGCAGCGCCAGCGCATCGATCAGCGCGCCTGCTTCGGGCGTCGCGGCGGCGGCCGAGCGCTGGGCCGCGGCGAGTTCGGCGAGTGCCTCGGCGTTGCGTCGCTGGTCCATCGCGGCGTTGATGTTCGGCCCAATCGCGAGCGCGACGCCCCATCCGCATAGCGCGCAGTCGGGCGCAAGGCGGCGGGCTTCGCGGAACGAGCGGATCGCCCCCGCGTGGTTGAACCCATAGGTCAGCATCAAGCCCTGGTCGAAATACGACCGCGCGGCGCCGGCGAGCTGCGGCGGGGCGAGCTGCGAGGCGGCGATGTCGCGATAGAGCGGAAGCGTGGCGGTGGCCGCGCCCGGCTCGGTCGAGGCGTACGCCGCGGCGAGCCGCAAATGGCGGTCGAGCGACCGTCCGCCGCCTCTCTGCCCGCACGCCAGGCGTCCCGGCAGGCCCGGGTCGAGCATCGCCAGGATTTCGTGCGACGGCGAGGGCGCGGGCGGAGATGCGGGCGTTGGTCCGAGCAGCGCCGCGATCCCGGCGACCACCGCGAGGGTTGCGAGGAAATGTGGCACGAGCGCCTCCTTTCGCGGTCCGGCGACCGGCTGGTTTTACTTCTCCAGCATGGTCCAAACCCCGTCCCAGCTGTCGGGCGGGGGCAGTTGCGCGTAAAGCCGGCAGCGTTCGAGGTAGAGCGCCGAGGGCCCGTCGTTGGGCATCGCCTCGAGCGCCTCGACGAAAATCGCCTCGGCGCGCTTCCAGTCGCGGGCGCGATAGGCGTCGAGGCCTTCGTCGTAGAGCGGCAGCATCGCGCCGAGCGACACCGCCAGCTCGTCCTCGCGCCAGCCCAACGATTCGAACACCGCGACCGGCTGGTGCTTGCCCTTGACCCGGATCAGGTCGATCTCGCGCAGCAGCGCGGGCGCCTTGAGCTGGTTGACGGTGAACTCGCTGAGCAGGATCCGCGTGCCGTACATCTTGTTGGCGCCCTCGAGCCGGCTCGACAGGTTCACCGCGTCGCCGATCACGGTGTATTCCATCCGCTTGACCGAGCCGATGTTGCCGACGACGACGTCGCCGGTCGACAGCCCGATCCCGATCGCCAGCTCCTGCGCCCCCGCCGCCTTCTGCCGCTGGTTGAACTCGCCGAGCTTGACCATCATTTCGTTGGCGACGGCCAGCGCGTTGTCGGCGTCGTCCTCCTTGGGGAACGGCGCGCCGAACAGCGCCATGATCGCGTCGCCGATGTACTTGTCGAGGATCCCGCCGTGGTCGAAGATCACGTCGACCATCTCGGTGAAGTAGGCGTTGAGCATCGACACCGTCTCGCGCGCGCCCAGCGCCTCGGCGATCGTGGTGAAGCCGCGCACGTCGGAGAACAGCACCGAGACGATCTGGTCCTTGCCGCCGAGCTCCTCCTCGCCCGCGGCGAGCAGCTGGTCGGCGACCTCGGCCGACATGTAGCGCGCCATCGTCGAGCGGACGCGCTTCTCCTCGGTGATGTCCTCGATCACCAGCATCGAGCCGATGCGGTGGCCGGCGCCGTCGATCAGCGCGGTGGCGGTGAGGTTGACCGTCGCGCTCGGCCCGACGTCGCGCGCCAGCTCGACGTCGACCGCGAGGCTGGCCTCGCCGGTCGCGACCGTCTCCTTGACATTGGCCAGGACCCAGCGGTTGGCCCCGCCGAACGCGCGCTCGACCCGTTGCCCGACCACGTCCTCGCGTTGGCGGCCGAGCAGCGCGACCGCCGGGTCGTTGATCGTCACCACGCGGTTCTCGCCGTCGAGCGTGATGATCCCGTTGGAGATCGATTGGAGGATCGAATCGTTGTAGTTCTTCATGTTGAGGACGTCATCGAAGAGCCGCGCGTTCTCGAGGCTGATCGCGATCTGGGCCGAGAACGCGCGCAGCCGCGCCTCGTCCTTGGCGGTGAACGCGCCGCCGCGCTTGTTGAGCACCTGGGTCACCCCGATCCGCCCGCCCGCCTTGTTGGCGATCGGCGCGCACAGGATCGAGCTGGTCTTGAACCCGGTGCGCTTGTCGACCGCCTGGTCGAAGCGCGGGTCGGCGTAAGGATCGGCGATGTTCTCGACCTGGCCGCTGGTGAACACCGATCCGGCGATGCCGCGGGTCGCGGGGATGCGGATCTCGCGCGTCTCGATCCCCGCGGCGTAGATCGAGACCAGCTCGTTGGTCTTGGGGTCGTGGACGAACACGGTCGAGCGATCGGCGTTGAGGAGCTCGGCGGTCACTTCCATGATCCGCGCGATCAGCACGTCGAGCTGAAGCTCGCCGGCGAGGTCGTGGCTGACCGCGAGGATGCGCTGCTCTTCGCGCAGCGAATCGACCATCAAGCCGAAGCCGCGGAACAAGTCGGCGTATTCGTCGGTGCTGATGACCTCGAGCTGCGCCTCGTCGAGCCGCCCGCTCTCAACCTTCTCCATCGCCTCGAGCATCCGCGCGGCCGAGCGCGAGACGTCGAGCGCGGTCAGCAGGCCCATCGCGAACGCGCCGGCAATGCATACCGTGATCACCGTCGCGATCCACGCGTAAAGCGGCATCATGTTCTCGCCGCCGAAGGTGAAGTCGCCCGGCGAGATGATCCGCTGGACCTTGAACACGATCGAGAAGGCGAAGAAGATCAGCGGCAGCGAGGCGATGCCGATCGCCAGGTAGAGCAGCTTTTCCTTGAGCCGAACCGAGATCAGCCGAGCCTGACGCTCGGGCGACAGCGGCTCGCCCAGCCGCTGGCTGAGCCGCCGGATCACCGGCTCGATCTCGCGTCCGACCGAGAAGTATTCGAAGATCGCGTGCGTCGGCGAGGCGAAGAAGATCACCGTCGCGCAGAACGCGCCGATCTGCCACATCGCGAAGCCCGCATCGAACGCTACGTTCGACAGCACGAACGCGACCACCAGCAGCGTCATCGCCAGCGGCCCATGGAACAGAGTGACGCGCAGGAACGCGAGCAGCGGCAGGTTGAGCGCGCGGACGATGCCCTCGCCGATGACTTCTCGATCGGGCGGGCGGAAGTCGTCGAGCCAGTCCAGCGCGCGCATGATCGGCTCGAGCTGACGGCGGATGAAGACGACGTCGACCGCGGTGTACATCGCCAGGCCGACCGGGATCATCGGCCCCCAGATCAGCCACTGGCGCAGCGTGAACTCGCCGCCGACGATCACGAGCACCAAAGTGACCGCGGCGGCGGCGAACGAGGCCAGCAGATACAGCCACGTCATCCGTCTGAACAGCGCGCGCGACGACTTGCCCGAGCTCATCGGCAAGGCCCGATTGGTCAGCTGGTTTAAGCTTACGTGCCGCACCTGCCCCCCGGGGATCGCGAGCCCGCCGCAGGCTAGCACAATCGGGCGGCAACGGAAGGACTCGCTGCCGCGTTATCGACCTTGCCGGGCGCGATTGTCGGCGCGGCGAATTGAGGTTAATCTCGTTGGCGATGAAAGAGCTGTTCCAGCACGCCGCGGTCACCGACGGCATCACCGTGCGGGTCGCGGTCAATTTCCTCCCCGAGCAGTCGCGGGTCGAGGCGGGCAAATGGTTCTGGGTCTATCACGTGCGGATCGAGAACGGCGGCGACCAGCCGGTCCAGCTGGTCACGCGCCACTGGCGGATCACCGACGGGCGCGGGATGGTCAACTTCGTCGACGGCGAAGGCGTGGTGGGCGAGCAGCCGCTGCTTCGCCCGGGACAGAGCCACGACTACGTCTCGGGCTGCCCGCTGGCGACGCCGCACGGCTCGATGGAGGGGCATTACACGATGCGCCGCGCCGACGGCGCCCTGATCGACGTCGCGATCCCGTTCTTCCCGCTCGCCGCTCCCGCGACCGCAGGGTGAGTGGGTGAGGTTTACTTGAGGCGTCGCTGCGCCTAGCGAGCCGCGCATGGCCTCCTACAAAGCTCCCGATTTCAACGAACGCACCGCCGCCGCGCGGCTGGCCAAGGACAAGGCGCTGGCCAAGCTGCGCGAACGGCCCGCGGTCGACCCGGCGCAAGCGGCGGAGCGGCAAGCCGCGCGGTTGGCCAAGGAAGCCGCGGCGCAGGAACGCGCCCGCGCTCGGCGCGCCGAGCAGGAGGCGCAAAAGGCCGCCAAGCGCGATGCCGCTGCGGCGGCCGCTCCGGTGGTCAAGCCCAAGCTCAGCGAGGACGAGGCCCGCGCGGCTCGCGACGCGAAGTACGCCGCGCGCAAGAGCCGCAAGAAATAGGCGCGTCCTAGCGAGCGAGCCATGAAGCGCACGCACCTCCCCTTGAACGGCTTGCGCGTGCTCGACGCGGCGGCGCGGCATCTGTCTTTCACCCGCGCGGCGGACGAGCTCGCGGTGACCCCGGCGGCGGTCGGCCAGCAGATTCGCGCGCTCGAGGACATGCTCGGCGTGGTGCTTTTCCGCCGCACCCCCAAAGGGCTCGAGCTGACCGACGAGGCGAGCGCCGGGCTCGACGCGTTGCGCGGCGGGTTTCTCCAGTTCGAGGAAGCGGTGCGGGCGATGCAGGCGGGCCAATCGAGCCACGTCTACACCATCGCCGCCCCGCGCGATTTCCTTGGGGAATGGCTCGCGCCGCGGCTCGCCGCGTTCCGCGAGGCCAACCCGCAAGTGCGCTACGCGCTGGTCGCGGGCGACGCCGAGACCGACTTCACCGAGGCCAACCTCGACCTCGCGGTGCGCTTCGCCGAAGGGCCGGGCGACCTCGAAGGCGTGCCGCTGGGCGAGGGCGGGCGGGTGACGGTGTCCTCCGCCGCCGCGCCGGCGGATGCGCCGTGGATCGGCTGGCCGGGCGATGCGGGAGACGAGGGCGAGCCAATGTTGACTGTGGCCGACGCCGGGCTGGCGATCGCCTCGGCCGCGGCAGGCCTGGGGCGCGCGCGCGTTCCCGCGATGCTCGCCAAGCAAGCGCTGGCCGCCGGCGAAGTCGTCGCGCTCGGCGATCCCGAGCCGTGCCGCCGCGGCTACTGGCTGGTCGCGCCGGTGCCGCAATGGCGGCAAAAGAAGGTCTAGGCGCTGGTTGCGTTCCTGGTTGGAGCCTGAGCCTTCTTCCCGCTCGCACGCTCATCACCGTTC
>DATLDS010000120.1:0-4273 GCA_035525735.1 Novosphingobium sp. | reverse complement strand
GAAACAACGCGTGTGGGCCTTGATGCCAGAGAAACGATTTTCGGAACGTATTCGCGTGCCCTCTGATCAGCCGACGGGCAATTGGTTCGTCCGCTACCAAACACTAGCACGGCGGCGCTCGTGGCCGATGTATGCCATCCTGATCGCCATCTATGGCGCTGTCCTGTGGTTGCTGACTCCTCGTTCATTGGAAGCGAGCCTGCTCCAATGGTTCTTGTTTGCATGCTTCGCGGTGGGCATTGCGTTCCTGATCTATGGTGCTGCTCTCAAGGCGCGAGAGCCAGCAACGTAGTGAGTTGGGCTAGAGCGGCAGCTCGCTGACCCCCATCAGCATCGCGTCGACGCTGCGCGCCGCCTGGCGGCCTTCGCGGATCGCCCAGACGATCAGGCTTTGGCCGCGGCGCATGTCGCCGCAGGCGAACACATGGGGCTTGCTGGTGCGATAGTCGCGCGCGTCGGCGGCGACGTTGCCGCGCGGGTCGAGGCCGACCCCGGCCTGGTCGAGCAGGCCCTGGCGGCGCGGACCGAGAAAGCCCATCGCCAGCAGGATGAGGTCGGCGGGCAGGGTGAACTCGCTGCCGGGCACCTCGACCATCTCGCGCTCCCGCCACTCGACGCGGACGCATTCGAGCCCGGTGACGTTGCCGTCCTCGCCCGCGACGCGCTTGGCGAGCACCGCCCAGTCGCGCGCCGCGCCTTCCTGGTGGCTCGACGAGGTTCTGAGCTTGAGCGGCCAATCGGGCCAGGTCAGCGCCTTGTCCTCGTTCTCGGGCGGCCTGGGCAGGATCTCGAGCTGCGTCACGCTCGCCGCGCCCTGGCGGTTCGAGGTGCCGACGCAGTCCGAGCCGGTGTCGCCGCCGCCGATCACGATGACGTGCTTGCCGGTGGCGGTAAGCGAGCCGCGCGGCGCGGCGCGGACCTCGTCGTCGCCCGCGTTGCGCTTGTTCTGCTGGGTCAGGAACTCCATCGCCAGCCGCACGCCCGCAAGCTCCGAGCCCGGGATCTCGAGCCGGCGCGGCTCCTCGGCGCCGCCCGCGAGGACCACCGCGTCGAAGTTCTCCTTGAGGCTGGCGAAGCTCACCGTCACCCCGACCTCGGCCGAAGTGCGGAACTGGACGCCCTCGGCCTCCATCTGCATCGCGCGGCGGTTGATCAGGTGCTTTTCCATCTTGAAGTCGGGAATGCCGTAGCGGAGCAGCCCGCCGACGCGGTCCTCCTTCTCGAACACCGTCACCGAGTGCCCGGCGCGGGCGAGCTGCTGCGCGGCGGCGAGGCCCGCAGGGCCCGAGCCGACGACCGCCACCGCCTTGCCGGTGCGCCGCAGCGGCGGGCGCGGGACGATCCAGCCCTCGCGCCAGCCGCGGTCGGCGATCGCCTGCTCGATTCCTTTGATCGTCACCGGCGCGTCGACGATGTTGAGCGTGCACGCCGCCTCGCACGGGGCGGGGCAGACCCGCCCGGTGAACTCGGGGAAGTTGTTGGTCGAGTGGAGGTTGGTCAGCGCCTCGCGCCAGTCGCCCTCGTAGACCAGGTGGTTCCAGTCGGGGATGATGTTGTTCACCGGGCAGCCGTTGTGACAGTACGGGATGCCGCAGTTCATGCACCGCGCCGCCTGGCCCTTGAGCGCGGTTTCGGCCTGCGGGAGCGTGAACTCGCGATAGTGCTGCAAGCGCTCCTCGACCGGCGCGTAGCCGGGCGCTTGCCGCTCGATCTCGAGAAAGCCGGTGTCCTTGCCCATCATTCGGCCGCCACGAATTCGTGCTCGTGGCGCTCGGCCTCGAGCTGCTGGAGCGCGCGCGCGTAATCGCGCGGCATGACCTTGACGAAGTGGCCCAGCGCGGCGTCCCAATCGTCGAGCAGCGCGCGCGCACGCTGGCTGCCGGTGTGGAGGTGGTGGCGCTCGACGAGGATGCGCAGCCGCTCGGCGTCGTGGCGGAGCATGTCGCCCATCCCGAAGTCGTGGACGCCGTTCGGGCGCTGCTGCGGGCGGCCCGCGCCCTCGTCCTCGTCGCGTCCGGCCCCCACGGGCAGCACGTCGACCATCGAGCCGTTGCACAGCGCGGCGAACCCCGCCTCGGCATCGTAGACGTAGGCGACCCCGCCGCTCATCCCCGCGGCGAAATTGCGCCCGGTCTTGCCGAGCACCACCACGACGCCGCCGGTCATGTACTCGCAGCCGTGATCGCCGCAGCCCTCGGCAACCGCGACCGCGCCCGAGTTGCGGACGGCAAAGCGCTCGCCGGCGACGCCGTTGAAGTACGCCTCGCCCGCGATCGCGCCGTACAGCACGGTGTTGCCGACGATGATGTTGTCGGTCGGCTCGCGGCCGACGTGGCCCGGCTGGCGGACGATCACGCGCCCGCCCGACAGCCCCTTGCCGACGTAGTCGTTGGCGTCGCCGGCCAGGTCGAGCGTGATCCCGTGCGCGAGGAACGCAGCAAAGCTCTGGCCCGCGACCCCCGTAAAGCGCACGTTGATCGTGTTGTCGGGAAGCCCGCGGTGGCCATGGCGGCGCGCGACTTCGCCCGAGAGCATCGCCCCGGCGGTGCGGTTGACGTTGCGGATCTTGCTTTCGATCCGCACCGCCTCGCCCTTGTCGAGGGCATCGGCGGACTGCGCGACCAGCGAGCGGTCGAGCGCGGCGTCGAGCCCGTGGTCCTGCGTCTCGCTCCACGCCAGGCCGCGGCCTTCGGGCAGCGCGACGCGGTGGAGCAGCCGCGACAAGTCGATCCCTTGCGCCTTCCAGTGCGAGATCGCCTTGCTCATCTCGAGCCGGTCGGCGCGCCCGATCATCTCGGCGACGGTGGCGAAGCCCATCTCCGCCATGATCACGCGCAGTTCCTCGGCGACGAAGAAGAAATAGTTGATGACGTGCTCGGGCTGGCCGGTGAAGCGCGCGCGCAGCACCGGGTCCTGCGTCGCCACCCCGACCGGGCAGGTGTTGAGGTGGCATTTCCTCATCATGATGCAGCCCGCGGCGATCAAGGGCGCGGTGGCGAAGCCGAACTCGTCGGCGCCGAGCAGCGCGCCGATCGCGACGTCGCGGCCGGTGCGCAAGCCGCCGTCGACCTGCACCGCGATGCGGCTGCGCAGGTTGTTGAGCAGCAGCGTTTGCTGGGTCTCGGCGAGGCCGATCTCCCATGGGCTGCCGGCGTGCGTGAGCGAAGTCAGCGGCGAGGCACCCGTCCCGCCCTCGTAGCCCGAGATCGTGACGTGGTCGGCCTTGCACTTCGAAACGCCCGCCGCGACCGTGCCGACTCCGACTTCGGACACCAGCTTGACCGAAATCCGCGCGCGCTCGTTGACGTTCTTCAAGTCGTGGATCAGCTGCGCGAGATCCTCGATCGAATAAATGTCGTGGTGCGGCGGCGGGCTGATCAGCCCGACCCCCGGGGTCGAGTGACGCACCGCGGCGATGTTCTTGTCGACCTTGTGCCCGGGGAGCTGGCCGCCCTCGCCGGGCTTGGCGCCTTGCGCCATCTTGATCTGGATGTCGTCGGCGTTGACCAGGTACTCGGCGGTGACCCCGAACCGGCCGCTGGCGACCTGCTTGATCGCCGAGCGCATCGAATCGCCGTTGGCCAGCGGGGTGTAGCGGTCGACCTCCTCGCCGCCCTCGCCGGTGTTCGACTTGCCGCCGATCCGGTTCATCGCGACGGCCAGCGTGGTGTGCGCCTCGCGGCTGATCGAGCCGAAGCTCATCGCCCCGGTGGCGAAGCGCTTGACGATCTCGCTGGCCGGCTCGACCGCGTCGAGCGGGAGCGGGCGGTCGGCCTTCTTCAATTCGAGCAAGCCGCGGATCGTCAGCAGCCGTTCGGACTGCTCGTTCACCGAGGCGGCGAACTCGGCGTAGTTCTTCGGATCGCCGCCGCGCACCGCGTGCTGGAGCGCGGCGACGTTGGCCGGGGTCCAGGCGTGCTCCTCGCCGCGGATGCGGTATTGATAGATTCCGCCGACGTCGAGCATCCGCCGCAGGATCGGGTCGTCGCCCCACGCCGCGGCGTGGCGGCGCACCGCCTCCTCGGCGACTTCGGCGAGGCCGACGCCCTCGATCGTGGTCGCGGTGCCGGTGAAGTACTTGTCGACGAACGCGGACGAGAGCCCGACCGCGTCGAAGATCTGCGCGCCGCAATACGACTGGTAGGTCGAGATGCCCATCTTGGACATCACCTTGAGCACGCCCTTGCCGATCGCCTTGATGTAGTTTGTCTCGACCTCGGCGGTGTCGAGCGGGAGCGCCTTGCGGACGCGGATTTCCTCGAGCGTCTCGAAC
>DATLDS010000096.1:0-9886 GCA_035525735.1 Novosphingobium sp. | reverse complement strand
GCTTCGACGAGATGGTGATCAACAACAGCGCCGACGCGATGATCCTGTCGCGGCTCTTCTCGCGGCTGCTGGAAGAGGGCGTGACCGTGATCACCACTTCGAACCGGCCGCCCTCCGATCTCTACCTCGGCGGCCTCAACCGCGAGCTTTTCCTGCCCTTCATCGCCCTCGTCGAGCACGAGCTCGACGTCGTGCCCCTGAACGGGCCGACCGACTACAGGCTCGAGCGGCTCGGCGGCTTCCCGACCTGGTTCGTCCCGAACGGGCCGGAAGCGACCGAGGCGCTCAGCGCCGCTTTCTTCCGGCTGACCGACTTCTCGGTCGAGGACCGGGCCAAGGTGCCGGGCGAGGACATCCCGGTCCAGGGCGGCCGGATTCTGCACGTGCCCAAGAGCCTCAAGGGCGTTGCCGTCTTCTCGTTCAAGCGCCTGTGCGGGGAAGCCCGGGGCGCCGCCGACTATCTCGCCATCGCCCGCCGCTACCACACGATCATCCTCGTCGGGATCCCGGTGATGGGCCCGGACCGGCGCAACGAGGCGGCGCGCTTCGTCACCCTGATCGACGCGCTCTACGACAACAAGGTCAAGCTCCTCGCCACCGCCGACGCCGATCCGGCCGAGCTGTACGAGGCCGGGGATGGCCGCTTCGAGTTCGAGCGCACGGTCAGTCGGCTGATCGAGATGCAGAGCGCTGACTACCTCGCGGCGGGGCACGGAGAAGAGTGATGAACACGATGAGCCGCAACATCGCCAGCAAGGTTCCAGCAGTCACGCTTGGCTTCTGGATTATCAAGATCCTGGCGACGACATTGGGCGAGACCGGAGGCGACACCGTCTCGATGAGTTGGCTGGGCGAGACGACGGCGGAGGCGGGCCAGGCGGGGATCAACGGCTACCTCGTCGGCACCGCGATCTTCGGAGCGCTGCTGATCGGGCTCGTCTGGCTCCAGATCCGCGCCCGGCGGTTCCATCCCTGGCTCTACTGGACGACGATCATCGCCTCGACCACCGCGGGGACCACGCTGGCCGATTTCGTCACGCGCTCATTGGGGATCGGCTACGCCGGCGGGTCGCTGCTGTTGCTAGCGCTCGTGCTCGCCAGCCTTTTCGCCTGGCATCGTACGCTCGGCACGATCGCCGTCGATACCGTCGCGTCGCCTCCGGCTGAACGGTTCTACTGGGCGACGATCACGTTTTCGCAGACGCTGGGGACCGCGCTGGGCGATTGGGCGGCGGACGACGGCGGGCTCGGCTACCTGGGCGGCGCGGTGCTGTTCGGCGGGGCGCTGGCGGTGCTGTCGACGCTCTACTTCGCGACCCCGATCAGCCGCGTCGGGCTGTTCTGGGCGGCGTTCATCCTGACTCGCCCGCTCCGCGCGACGGTCGGCGATTTTCTCGACAAGCCGCTGGACAAGGGCGGGCTCGACCTCAGCCGGCCGCTCGCTTCGGCGGCTCTGGCGGTGGCGATCGTCGTGCTCGTCGCGGTGCTGCCGCAACGCGCGGGAGCGCACCCGCAACAAGAGCCCTAGAACTCGACCCGCGCGGTCACCCGCAAGTCGCGGCCGGCGAGCGGGGCGAAGTCCTTGAGCACCGAGGCGTGGCGGCGCGCGTCGACGTCGAACAGGTTGTTCGCGGATAGCGCCAGCGCGAGCGGCCCGTCCTTGCCCCCCGGGCGCAGGTTGGCCTCGAGGTTGACGAGCGTGAAGCCCGCGGTCGGTGTCTCGAACGCCGAGGTGCGGCGCTGCGCGGTGACCCGCTCGACCTCGCCGCGCAGATCGAATTTCGACGCCTTGAGCGCGATTCCGCCCAGTAGCCGCAACGGCGGGATACGCGGCGCGGGGCCGACGCCATCGATCAAAGCATGGACGTAGTCGGCCAACGCATCGGCCTCGAGCCGCGCCTCGCCGAACCGCGCGAGCGTTGCGCTCCCCTGGACCTCGAAGCCGTAGTAGCGCGCGTGATCGGCCTGGCGGAACTGGAACACCGGGAGCCCGTCGACCGCGGCGCCGGTCAGGTCCTGATAGATGAAGTCGGTGAAGCGGGTGTGGTAGGCCGACGCTTCGAGCGACCAGTCGTCGCCCGCGCGGCGCAGGATCGCCTCGCCGCCCCACGACTTTTCGGTGGCAAAGCGGGGGTCGCCGATCTCGAACGCTTCGGTCCCGGCGTGCGGGCCGTTGGCGAACAGTTCCTCGGCCGCGGGAGGCCGCGCGGTGCGCGACAGGTTGGCGCCGATCCGCCAGCCTCCGCCGAGGTCGTACGACGCTCCGGCCGAGCCGGAAAACACCGAGAAGCGCCGCTCGCCGGCGAAAAACTGCGGTTGATCGGGGCGCGGCTTGGCCTCGACCGTCGAGTGCTCGTAACGCGCGCCGACCTCGAGCTTGATCCGGTCGAGATCGAACTGCTGAACGGTGAACAGCCCGAGCTGGCCGGTGCTGCTCTTCGGCAGGAACGCCTCCTCACCGACGACGTCGAAGTCGCGCACGAAGAACTGGCCGCCGAGCGCCCCGCTCCACGCCCCTCGCTGCGCCTGGGCCAGCTCGAGCCGCCCTTCCATGCCCTGATCGTAGAACGCCGTGCCGACCGCGCCGTCCTCCTCGAGCTCGAAGTGGCGGTAGTCGCCGTAGGCGTAGCGGAAGCGCAACTGCTCGAGGAACCCGGTGCCGAGGTCGAGCTCGACGCGCGCGTCGATCCGGTCTTGCGCAACATCGAGCCGCGGCGCCTCGACGTCCTGGCCCGCTTGCGTGGCCAAGCGCACCGGCACGCCGTAAAGGCTGTCATACCGGCTGTAGGCGACGCCGATCTGCCCGCCGTCGTCGATGTAGGCGACGCCGAGCGCGCCGGTGGTGGTCTTGCTCGCGGTGTTGGGCAGGCGGCCGCGCAGCTGCGCGTTGGCGGCGATGGCCGGATCGCCGCTCGCCAGCGCCTCGCGCCGCTTGGCCGGCGATAGTACGAAGCCGCCGATCTCGAGGTCGTCGCTCCTGGCATAGCTGCCGTCGGCGTGAAGCACGAACCCGCCGCCGAGCGGCGCATCGGCCGCCGCGGACGCCGAGCGCTCGTTGGCGGCCGAGCCGTACGTCGCCAACGCATCGAAATGGACCACCTCGTCGGGCACCCTGCTCGGAATCCGCCGGTCGATCACGTTGACCACGCCGCCGATCGCCGACGAGCCGTACAGCAGCGACTGCGGCCCGCGCAGCACCTCGATGCGTTCGGCCAGCAGCGGGTTGACGATCGTCGCGTGGTCGGCCGAGGTGTTCGACACGTCGACCGCGCCGATCCCGTCGGTCAGCACCCGCACCCGCTCGCCCTGAAGCCCGCGCAGGATCGGGCGCGAGGCGCTCGGTCCGAACGAAGTCGCCGACACTCCCGGGGTGTGCGCGAGCGTCTCGCCGATCGAGGGGCGGATCGCCTGGGCAAGCTCGTCGGCCTGGAGGATCGCGACGCCCGACAAGGCATCGACCCGCGCCTCGGGGCGGACTCCGGTGACCACGATCGAGCTGTCGGGCTGGCCGTGCTGCTCGTCGCCGGCCTCGTCCGCGGGCAATGGTGCGCCGTCCTGCGCGGCGGCTGAACCGGCCGAGGCAAGCAGCGCGGCGACGAAAGAGGCGATGGCAAGGCGCAAAGGGACATACTCCGGGCGACCGGCGGTTCGCGTGAACGGCGTCCTGTCCGGAAGGCGCGACGTAGCGCGCTCGCTCGAATGTTACAATATCTCATTACACTGCTCTTGAATGCCGTCGGCTCGCCCCCACCTTCAGCGCGTTCCGGCGGCCACACCCCGCCGAGGTGGACTATCCCATGATCGACATTCGACCTTTCGCGGGCCTCGGCCATGCGAACCACGGCTGGCTCGACGCGCGCCATCACTTCAGCTTCGCCGGCTATCACGAGCCCGCCCGGATGGGCTGGGGCGCAATCCGCGTGTGGAACGACGACACGATCCAGGCCAAGAGCGGCTTCCCGCCGCACAGCCATTCCGACATGGAGATCGTGACGTTCGTGCGCAGCGGCGCGATCACGCACCAGGACAGCCTCGGCAACAAGGGCCGCACCGGCGCAGGCGACGTTCAGGTGATGAGCGCGGGCACCGGGATCACTCACGCCGAGTTCAACCTCGAGGACGAGGCCACCACGCTGTTCCAGATCTGGATCATGCCGGATCGTGCGGGCGAGCAGCCGTCGTGGGGCCAGCGCGAGTTCCCGCGCGACGACCGAGCCGGAAACTGGGTCACGCTTGCCGCGGGCGACGGCGGCGAAGGCGAGGTCCTGCCGATCCGCGCCGACGCGAAAGTGCTCGCGGCGCGGCTCGGCGCGGGTCAGACGCTGCGCTACGACGCCGACCCGGCGCGGCACCAGTACCTCGTCGCCCCCACCGGGCGGATCGCGGTCAACGGGCGCGAGTCGAGCCCGCGCGACGGGATCGCGGTGACGGGCGAGGCGGCGATCGAAGTGGTGGCGCTCGACGACGCCGAGATCGTGATGGTCGACGCGCGCTGAAGCGCGGCCGAGCTAGCTCGCCTTGGCGAGCTTCGCCTGCGCGCTCGCCAGGCGCTGCATCACGCGCAAGTCCTGCTCGCGCAGCTGCAACGCGCTGTCTGCCCAGTGATCGACGATCCGCTTGAGCTCGGCGAGCGGGACGTGAGTGCTTTCGCGCATCGCCCGCTTGGCCCCGACCAGCCCCGCCTGGCGCCGCGCGTTCTTGGCGATGAAGCCGCGCGTCGCGGCGACGCCGCCGCCGTCCTCGGCGAGTTGGTGGACGATGCCGAGGTCGAACATCTCCTCGGCGCTGTAGGTCTTGTTCGACAGGATCAGCCGGTCGGCGACCGCGCTGCCGAGCTTGCGGCTGAGGATGGCATGCGCCCCCATCCCCGGGAACAGCCCGAACATCACCTCGGGCAGCCCGAACGTCGCGCCGCGCTCGGCGATCACGTGGTCGAACGAAAGCAGCGCCTCGAACCCGCCGCCGAGCGCGGCGCCCTGGACCAGCCCGATGGTCAGCACCGGCAGGTCGAGCGCGTGGATGTTGCGGTGGAGAATCTCGACGCAGCGATAACCGTATCGGACCAACCCGGCGCGATCTCCGCTGCGGATCAGGTCGTGGAACAGCTCGAGATCGCCGCCGAAGCAGAACACGCCCGGCGAGCGGCTGCCGAGGATGAGGAACTTCAGGCCGGCCTGGCCGTCGGCGAAGCCTTCGAGGATCAGCCGCTGCCATTCCTCGAAATCGCCGAGCAACTGCGGGGTGAAGCTGGGCCGCCCGGCGGGCCGCATGAACGTCCACAGGATTTCGTCCGACGGCTCATAAAGCACGTCGAGCTCGTTGAGCGCGAACAGCTTTTCGGGAAGCGCGAGACGCGCATCGATCTCCCCGGTAAGCGCCGCGCGATCGCTCTCGAAAAACAGCCCGGCCGGATTTTCGTCCGCCGAAGCACTTCGCGCAGTCTCGAGGTCGGCCGCCAAGCGATCCATCCCAAGCCCCCCAGTTACGACCCTGATCGCCCCAACAACGTCCCCCATGTCGGCGTGATCATTCGAGAATCTATCATTCACGAGTCGTTTGGCAAACGCAAAATGCCCCGTGGCGGCGATTGATCGGTTTCGGGCCGATCATTCGCTCCGCGCACGGAACACCGCCAACGCCGCGAAGAAAGTGAGCACGGCCGCGCCCAGCATCGGCACGAGGTGTCCGAAAACGAGACCGGCGGGGAGGTCCTTGAGGAAGATTCCTTCGGAGATCACGATCATGTGATGCGTCGGATTGACCGCGACCAGCGGCTGGAGCCAGGCAGGCATATTGTCGACCGGGCTGGCGTATCCCGAGAGCAGAATCAGCGGCACGGTGATGAAGAACATGCCCAGGAACGCCTGCTGCTGGTTCTGCGCGATCGACGAGATCATCAGGCCGATGCCCACCAGCGACATCGTGTAAACGACGATCGAGGCCAGCAGCAGCGCCACCGATCCGGTCAGAGGCACGCCGTAAAGCGTCGGGATCAGGATCACATAAAGCCCGGCGTTGACCAGCCCGACGAGAAACGCCGGGGCGACCTTGCCGAGCAGGATTTCCCAGGATCCCAGCGGCAGCACCCTGAGCTGGTCGTAGGTCCCGAATTCGCGCTCGCGTGCGACCGATTGCGCCGCGACCGACAAGACCAGCACCGCGGTGATCACCGCGATCATGCTCGGCATCGTGAACCACAAGTAATCGAGGTTGGGGTTGAACCAGTGCCGCGCGGAGACTTGCGGCGCGAGAGCGGCGCGGTGGGGGCGCAGCTCGGCCCCGGCGCGCGCGGCGATCGCGTCGAGATAGCCGCCGACGATCTGCGCGGCGTTGCTGCGCCTGCCGTCGAGCACGGCGAGCACCTCGCCCCCCTGCCCCGCGGCGACGCGTACCGACAGCCGCTGCGGCACGATCAGCCCGGCGATGACCTCGCGCCGCGCGAGCCCGTCGTC
Organism: Novosphingobium sp.; assembly: GCA_035525735.1. Lineage (GTDB taxonomy): Bacteria > Pseudomonadota > Alphaproteobacteria > Sphingomonadales > Sphingomonadaceae > Novosphingobium. Next base: position 3,434 of record DATLDS010000096.1, on the reverse strand, counting down.
GAGCGCGGCCTCGCTCGGGTAGACGCGGATGCGGCGGACGTTGGGGCTGCCGTCGAGCGCGGCGATGAGTTGCTCGGCGGCGCGGCCGTTGTCGCGGTTCACCAGCCCGACCTCGATCCGGGTGACCTCGAGCGTCGTCGCCAGCCCGAACAGCGCGAGCTGGACGATCGGCGAGATCACCAGCGTGGTCCGCGCGCGCCGGTCGAGCAGCACGACCTTGAGCTCCTTCAGCGCGAGCGCCGCGAGGCGCGCGAGGCGATGGCCCATCACGCGATCGTCCGCCCGATCGATCGGGTCACGCGCCAGAAGAAGAACGCGCCGAACCCGGCCATGACGAACACGTTGGGCAAGAACAGCGGCCATATGTCGCCGGTCAGGAACACGCTTTGCAAGCTGGGGATCAGGTACCGCGCGGGGACGATGTACGTCAGCCACTGGATCGCGACCGGCATCGAATCGATCTCGAACAGGAAGCCCGAGAGCAGCAGCGAGGGAAGGAAGCCTGAAAGCAGCGCGAACTGGGTCGAGACGAACTGGTTGCGCGTCCCCGCCGAGATCAGCAGCCCCTGCCCGAGCACCGCTGAAAGGAACGCCGACGCGATCAGCAGCAGCGCGAAGAACGAGCCGCGCAGCGGTATGCCGTAAACCGTCACCGCGACCCCGACGCAAACCGCGGTCGAGGCGAGCCCGAGCAGAAAATAAGGCAGCAGCTTGGCGGCGACCAGCGCCGGGATCGAAACCGGCGAGGCGAGCAGCCCCTCCATCGTCCCGCGCTCGTATTCGCGCGCCATGATCAGCGCGGTGAGCATCGTCCCGATCATCGCCATGACGATCGCGATCGCGCCGGGGACGAGCGTGTAGCGACTGCGCAACCCGGGGTTGTAGCGATAGCGCGGGTTGATCGTCAGCGGCGGCGCCTCGCCGACCCCACGCTCGTGCGCCCGCGCCGCGCTCCATGCGGCGAGCAGGCCGCGCGAATGACCGGCGAGGAACGCGGCGGTGTTGGGCTGGGCGCCGTCGGTGATCACCTGAATGTCGCGCGGGCGGCCCGTGGCAAGCCCCGCGCCGAAGCCCTCGGGGATCACCACGATCCCGCGCAGCTCGTCGCGCATCAGCCGGGCCTCGAGCGGCGCGAGCGCGGACGCCTCGCTCACCGCGAAATAGCGGTTGCGCGCGAACGTCGCGGCGAGGTCGCGCGAGGCGGCGCTGCGGTCGTGATCGACCAGGCCGGTGCGCGTGCCCGTCGTGTCGAGACTGACCGCGCTGCCGAACAGGAACATGAGCAGCAGCGGGAGCACGACGACGAGCCCGATCGTCGAAGGATCGCGCCAGATTTGCGCCCACTCCTTGATCAGGATGGCCCAAGCCCCGCCGCGAGCCGGAAAAAGCGCCCCGCCACGAGGCGGAAAGGAACGCGCGCCGCTCACGCCGCCACCCGCTCGCGCTGCGCCGCGATCAGCGCGATGAACGCGTCCTCGAGCGTCGCGCCCGAGGTGCGCGTCGCCACCGCCTGGCGCTTGAGTTCCTCGGGGGTGCCTTGCGCGATCGGCTCGGCCTGGCTGATCAGCAGCAGGCGGTCGCACATCTCGGCCTCGTCCATGAAGTGCGTGGTGACCAGCACCGCCACCCCGCGCTCGGCGATCGCGTTGATGTGGTGCCAGAACTCGCGGCGGACGAGCGGATCGACCCCCGAGGTCGGCTCGTCGAGGAACAGCACGCGCGGGGCGTGGAGCACCGCCGCGGCGAGCGCGAGGCGCTGCTTGACCCCGAGCGGGAGAGCGCCCGCGCCGAGCTTCCAGAACGGCGCCAGCGACAAGTTCTCGACCGCGCGGTCGATCGCCTCGCGCGCCGCGCCCCCCGCCAGGCCATAGGCGCCCGCGACGAAGCGCAAGTTCGCGGCGACGGTCAGGTCGGCGTAAAGCGAGAACTTCTGCGGCATGTAGCCGAGCGCCTGGCGCGCGTCGGCGGCGGCGGTGCCCAGGTCGTGCCCCGCGACGCGCCCCTCGCCCGCGCTCGGCCGCGCCAGCCCGCACAACATCCGGAAGGTGGTCGACTTGCCCGCGCCGTTGGGTCCGAGCAGGCCGAACACCTCGCCCGGCGCGACGGTGAAGCTGACGTCGTGAACCGCGGTGAAATCGCCGTAGCGCTTGGCCAGCCCCGCCGCCTCGATCGCGGGCGGCTCGCCCGGACCCATTGCGAACGCCGGAAACGCCGCGGCGACCGCGCTCGGGCCGAGCACGCTGCCGTCGTCGAGCAGCCAGGCGAAGCCGTCGTCGGCGTGCGGCCGGCGCGGTTCCCAGCCTTCGGCGAGACCGGGCAGGATCGGCGGCTGTTGCGCGGCCGAGCGCAGCGTCAGGCGCACGTCGCCGCCGTCGATCCGGCCAGCGATGGTGCCGGAATGCTCGAGCGCGCCGCGCAGCACTTCGCGCCGGTCGGCGGTCGCGACCGCGTGGCTCCAGCACCGTCCCGCGGCGAACCCGGCGAGGCTCTCGGGCGGGCCGAAGTGGCGGCGGCGGCCTTCGTGGAGCACCAGCACATCGTCGCATTGCTCGGCGTCCTCGAGCACGCTCGTCGCCCAGACGATCGCGGTCTCGGGCCCGGCGAGCTCGCGCGCGAGTTGCCAGATCTCGCGCCGCGACAGCGGATCGACGCCGACCGACGGCTCGTCGAGCAGCATCAGCGGCGGAGCCGCGGCGACCGCGCAGGCCAGCGCCAGCTTCTGCCGCATCCCGCCCGACAAGCGGCCGGCTTGGCGCCCGGTGAAGTCGCTCAAGCCGGTCAGGCGAAGCAGGTGCGCGATCCGCTCATCGTAGAGCTCGGGCGCGAGCCCGCGCAGGCGGGCGTAAAGCGCGAGGTTCTGGATGACCGACAGCTCGGCGTAGAGCGCGCCGCCCTGCGACATGTATCCGACCCGGGCGCGGTCGATCCGCGCCACGGGCGCGCCGAACACCTCGACCGTCCCCGCGTTGGGAACGACCAGCCCGGCGCAGACCCTGAGCAGCGTGGTCTTTCCCGCCGCGTCGGGTCCGACCAGTCCCAGGATGCGGCCCTCGCGCAGTTCGAACGAGACGTTGCCGAGCGCGTCGATCGCCGGCGCGCCGCGCCCGGGAGAGGCGAACCGCTTCGAGACGTCGTCGAGGCGGAGAACCTCTCCCGCGGGCATGGTTCGCGTCAGCCGCCGCCGGGCAGCGTTACGGTGACCGGCTGGCCCTGGCGCAGCTCGCCCCTGGGATCGCTCACGGTCAGCCGCATCCGGTAGACGAGGTCGGCGCGTTGGTCTTCGGTCTGGACGGTACGCGGGGTGAACTCGGCGACGGGTGCGATGAAGCCGATCGTCGCGGGCCAGGTCTTCGCCGTCCCGTCGGCGTGGACCGTCACCTTCATTCCCGGGCGGACGCGGCCGAGGTCGGGCTCGGCGACGTAGGCGCGGACGC
>DATLDS010000090.1:0-3425 GCA_035525735.1 Novosphingobium sp. | reverse complement strand
CATTACCTCGATTCCGCCGCCACCGCGCAGAAGCCGCGCGCGGTGCTCGACGCGGTCTCGCGCGCGCTCGGCGCCGATTACGCCACCGTTCACCGTGGGGTCTACACCCGCTCGGCCGAAATGACGCTCGGCTACGAGGCGGCGCGGCGGCGGGTGGCGGGGTTCGTCGGCGGGGCGGAGGACGAGGTGGTCTTCACCCGCGGCGCGACCGAGGCGATCAACCTCGTCGCCTACCAGTTTCCCCAAAAGGGCCGCGTGCTGCTCTCGACGCTCGAACACCATTCGAACATCGTGCCGTGGCAGCTTGCCGGATGGCAGGTGGATGTCTGCCCGTTGACCTCGGACGGCCGAATCGACCTCGATGCCGCCGAAGCGATGCTCACCCGCGACCACACGATGGTCGCGTTCGCGCACGTATCGAACGTGCTCGGCAGCGTGCTCGACGCGCGCCGCGCCGCGGACCTGGCGCATTCGGTCGGGGCGAAGCTCCTGCTCGACGGATGCCAGGCGGTGCCGCGGATGGCGGTCGACGTCGCCGCGCTCGATTGCGACTTCTACGCGTTCTCGGGCCACAAGCTTTACGGGCCCACCGGAATCGGCGCGCTGTGGGGCCGGGCCGAGCTGCTCGAAAGCATGCCGCCGTGGCAGGGCGGTGGGTCGATGATCGAGCGGGTGACGTTCAAGCGCACCACTTACCTGCCCCCGCCCGCGCGATTCGAGGCGGGGACGCCGGGAATCGTCGAGGCGATCGGGCTGGCGGCGGCGATCGATTATGTCGAAGCGGTAGGGCTCGAAGCGATCGCGGCGCACGAGGCTGCGCTGGTCCGCCAGACGCGCGAGGCGCTACGCCAGATCAACTCGGTCACGCTGTTCGGCCCCGAGGACGCCGCGGGGATCGTCAGCTTCGCGCTTCAGGGGGTGCATCCGCACGACCTCGGCACCATATTGGACGAGGAGAACGTCGCGATCCGCGCCGGTCACCATTGCGCGCAGCCGCTGATGGACGCGCTCGGGGTGCCGGCGACCGCGCGGGCGAGCTTAGGGCTGTACAGCGACGAAGGCGACGTCACCGCGCTGCTCCGCGGGATCGAACGGACGATGAGGATTTTCGGGTGATGGAAGAGGGGATCAGGATCGAGGAAGTCGAGGGCGTCGTCCCTCCGCCCAGAGCTCGGGTCGAGGATGCGCAAAGCGCCCCCGGGGGCGCCCGCGTGGACCATACCGAGGCGCCCGCCGACAAACTGACGCGCAAGCGCGACTACCTCGAGGGCTTCCTCGCCCAGAAACCCGCCGATGTGCCGGCGGGCGCGCCGGGCGGCGAGCTCTACGAGGCGGTGATCGCGAGCTTGCGCGACATCTTCGACCCCGAGATCCCGGTCAACATCTACGATCTCGGGCTGATCTACGGCGTCGACGTCTCGGACGAGGCCGACGTCATGGTCACGATGACGCTGACCACGCCGCACTGCCCGGTCGCCGAATCGATGCCCGCCGAAGTCGAGCTGCGCGTCTGCGCGGTGCCCGGGGTGCGCGACGCCGAGGTCAACCTCGTGTGGGACCCGCCGTGGGACCCGGCCAAGATGAGCGACGAGGCACGGCTCGAGCTGGGGATGCTGTGATGAACGCCGAAACCAAAATCCGCGCCCCGCGCCCCGCGGCGGTCGTGCTCACCCCCGCCGCCGAAGCCCGCATCGCCGAGCTGATGGTGCGCGCGCCCGAGGGCGCGGTCGGGGTCAAGCTCAGCACCCCGCGGCGCGGTTGCTCGGGACTCGCCTATTCGGTCGACTACGTGACCGATCCCGCGCCGTTCGACGAGCGGATCGACACCCCCGGCGGCGCGTTCTTCATCGACGCCGCCAGCGTGCTTTACCTGATCGGCAGCACGATGGACTGGCAGGAGGACGATTTCGCCGCCGGCTTCGTGTTCGCCAACCCCAACGCCAAGGGTGCCTGTGGCTGCGGCGAGAGCTTTACGGTATGAGGTTCGCGATGGGACAGCCGCGCAACACCCGCCAGTTCATCAAAGCGATTGGCTTCGTCACGAAGAACCGCAAGCGCCGCGGCCCCGGCGGCCTGCCCGCCTTGGTCGAGCCGCCGCGCGGCCCCACGCCTCTGCAGGGCGGCGCCGAAGCCCCGCTCGAGTTCGACAGCTAGCGCTTGAGCAGCGCCGCCACGCAGGCAGCCTTGTCGACGTCCTCCCCATCGCTGGCGCGGCGCGCCTCGACCGAAGTCGCCACCGGCTCGGTGCCGGGCCGCAGCGGATAGAGGAACACGTCGAGGACGCAGGCCTGGCCGGTGAATTGCAGCTTGCGCATGTCGCCTTCGTGGACGTCGAGCCGCGGCTGGCCGAACCGGGCCGTTAGCCCCGCCGCCGTCTGGTTGATCAGGCCCTCCACTCCAGGCACCCGCTCGACCACCGGGGGCCGGAATGGCGGCGGCGTGGGAGTCGCAACCGGCGTCGGGGACGCCCGCCGGGCGAGCCGCGGTGGCGGCGCCGGACGCGTTGTGCGCGGCTTGGCCGGAGGAGGATTGCCTGGGGGGACCGCGTTCATGCACCCGGCCACCAGCAGCGCAAGCGCCCCGATCCAGCCGTTGGTCGTGCGACGATCCGCCATCACCGCTTGCGATTGCCTGCGCGCCGGGCCAAGTCAACGCCGCCTTCCATTCGGACGGGCTAGCCCCTCTTATCCGGACCTTGCATGAACGAACCCAGATACGACGTCATCGCGATCGGCAACGCCATCGTGGACGTTATCGCCCCCTGCGACGACGCCCTGATCGAGCGGCTGGGCCTCAACCGTGGCGGGATGACCCTGGTCGACACCCAGCGCGCGCAAGAGCTGTACGACGCAATGGGACCGGCGCGCGAAACCTCGGGAGGCTCGGCGGCCAACACGCTGGCCGGCCTCGCGGCGCTTGGCGCGCGGTGCGCGTTCATCGGCCAGGTGGCTGAGGACCAGTTTGGGCGCGTGTTCGCGCACGACATCCACTCGGTCGGGAGCGATTTCGACACTCCTGCGCGGACCAGCGAGCCGCCCACCGCGCAGTGCCTGATCTTCGTGACCCCCGACGGGCAGCGCACCATGAACACCTTCCTCGGCGCCAGCCAGTTCCTGCCGGCCGGAGCACTCAACGAAGCGGCGATCGGCGGCGCCAGCATTCTCTACCTCGAAGGCTACCTGTGGGACCCCGAAGAGCCCCGCGCCGCGATGCGCCGCGCGATCGACGCCGCGCGCGGTGCCGGGCGCGAGGTCGCCTTTACTCTCAGCGAAGTGTTCGTGATCGACCGCCACGGCGACGATTTCCGCGCCCTCATCGACGAAGGCCTGATCGATATCCTGTTCGCCAACCATCAGGAACTAGCGGCCCTGACCGGGCGCCAGGATTTCCCTGACGGGATCGCCGCCCTCAAGGACAAGGTGCCG
>DATLDS010000086.1:0-9997 GCA_035525735.1 Novosphingobium sp. | reverse complement strand
GGCGCTCGATGCCGCGCTCGACCGCGCGCTGCTCGCCAAGCCCGAGCGCCACGCGTTCGTCATCGACCGGCCCGCGGCCGCCCCCGCGCTGGCGCGCCACATGTCGGTCACCGGCGGCTGACTTGACGATCCGGGTGCTGTTCCTCGGGCGGCTCGAGGATGCCGCGGGGTCGGGAATGCGCGACGTCCCCGCCGAGCCCGATGTCGCCGCGCTGATCGCTTCGTTCGAACCCGCGCTGGCGGCGCTGCTGTGTTCCGATACCGTGCGGGTCGCGGTCAACGGCGTCCTGGGCGCGGGCCCGCTGGCCGCTGGCGACGAGGTGGCGTTCCTGCCTCCGGTCAGCGGGGGCTGACGTGACGAGCGACGTTCGGCTGCTCGACGCGCCGCTCGATCACGCCGCCGAGCTGGCGCGCTTCGCCCGGGCGCATCCCGCGGCCGGCGGGATCGCCAGCTTTCTCGGCCAGGTCCGCGGCGACGACACGGTGCTCGAGCTCGAGCTCAGCCACTTCGAGCCGCTGACGCTGCCCGCGATGCGCGCGCTCGCCGACACGGCGATGGCGCGGTGGAAGCTCGGCGGCGTGCTGATAGTCCACCGCATCGGCGCGATGGCGCCCGGCGATCCGATCGTGCTGATCGCCGCCGCCGCGCGGCACCGCCGCGCCGCGTTCGAGGCCGTCGACTACCTGATGGACCATCTCAAGAGCGAAACGTGGCTGTGGAAGCGTGAGCGCACCGCGGCGGGCTGGCGCTGGGTCGAGCCGGGGCACGAGGACCACGCCGACAAGGCGCGCTGGTCGGTCGGGGGATTAGCCGGCGACGCGCCCGCGTAGCCCCGCGAGCACCGCGTCCTCCTCCGCGACCCAGCCGGTGACCTCGGCGCGGAGCGCGGTGATCGCGTCGAGATCACCCGATCCGGCGCTCGGCACCGCGGCGTCGGCGGCGACGACGTAAAGCGCGTCGAGATCGGCGAGCGCGACCATCGCCGCGCTGCGCGCGGCTTCGAGCTCGGCCAGCGCGACTTGCGCGACCGACCACGCTTCGCTTGCCACCGCCGCGCCTTGCGCCGCGCTCGCGAGCTGTGCGGCGCGGCCGCGGCGTTCGCCGAAGGTGCGGTACGCGGCGAGCGCGGCGGCGCGCAAGTCCGCGAGCTTCGATCCGGTGGTGGCGGTGGGGGGGGGCGGGGGCGATGCGGGGGCGGGGCTCAGCGTGCCCTCGATCCGCTCGCCCGGGCGCGTCGCCAGCGAGGGGAAGCGGTCGGCGCGGGTTCCCGCGCAGGCCGTCAGCGACAAGGCGATGAGGACGATCGGGCAGGCTCGCATGGCCTCGCCATAGCATGACGCAAAGTCGCCGCCAGCCCGCGCGCGACAATTGACAGCGCGCGGTCGTTCGATTAACGGCACCGCTCTTTCCGGCCCCTCGCCTTGCGCGGGGTGTCCGGCATGGTGTCCGCCCGCAGCACTCCCTCGGGGTGCGGGCGGTCCGGCAAATGGATGGATAATTCAGTCATGTTCGCAGTGTTGCGCACGGGCGGCAAGCAGTATCGGGTTGCCGCCGGAGACAAGATCGCGGTCGAGAAGCTGGCGGGTGAAGCCGGCGACAAGATCCAGCTGGGCGAGGTCCTGCTCGCTGGCGACGGGGGCGAGGTCAAGGACGCCGCCGGGATCGTCGTGTCGGCCGAGATCATCGCCCAGGCGAAGTCCGAGAAGGTGATCGTCTTCAAAAAGCGCCGCCGCCACAACTATCGCCGCAAGAACGGCCACCGCCAGCAGCTGACGCTGCTGCGCATCCTGTCGGTCGGCGGCGAAGAGAAGAAGGCGGCCAAGAAGGAAGCCGCGCCGAAGGCCGAAAAGGCCGAGAAGGTCGAGGTCGCTCCCGCCGAAAAGCCGGCGAAGGCCGCCGCGCCCAAGCCCCAAGCCAAGGCTGCCGCCAAGAAGGCCCCGGCCAAGAAGGCCGCCAAGCCGGCCAAAGACTGAGAATCCGGAGTAGTTCGAGATGGCACACAAGAAAGCAGGCGGCTCTTCGCGCAACGGTCGTGATTCGGCGGGCCGTCGCCTCGGCGTCAAGAAGTTCGGCGGTCAGGACGTGATCGGCGGCAATATCATCATTCGCCAGCGCGGGACCAAGGTCTACGCGGGCGCCAACGTCGGCATGGGCAAGGATCACACCCTGTTCGCGCTGACCGAAGGCCGCGTCCGATTCCACGACGGCAAGCTCGGCCGCAAATTCGTATCGGTCGACATGGCTATGGACGCCGCTGAATAACGGATGGTCGACAATGGGCCATCCTGACGGGATGGCCCCCGCCGGACTCCGCTAAGGGCCGGCGAGCACGAGGGAGAGGGGCCCCGCCCGTCTCCCTCTTTTTGCATCTCCCTCACATGCCGTGACCCGCCCTCCGCTCGCGACGAGCGCGGTGGCGCGCGTCACATCGGCGCAACAGGCGCGGTCCATAACGGTCGCGCGGACGAGAGGAGAGACGCATGTTCATCCGCAGCGAAAGGCTGTTCCTGCGGCCCGGCTGGCCCGAGGACTGGGAAGAAATCTTCGGCGGAATCGCCGACGAGGGCGTGGTCCGCAACCTCGCCAAGGCACCGTGGCCCTATGAGGCGAGCCACGCGCGCGATTTCGCCGCGAGGCCGCAGGATGGGCGCACGCCGCATTTCCTGGTCACCCTGCCGGGCGCCGATGGCGCGCGGGTGATCGGCTGCATCGGCTTGCAGCGCGACGAGGCGGGCGAGGTCGAGCTCGGCTACTGGTTCGCGCGAGCGCATTGGGGCCAGGGCTTCGCCACCGAGGCGGCGCGCGCGGTGCTGAGCCTGGCGCGGGCGATCGGTCATCGCCGCGTGGTCGCGGGTCACTTCGTCGACAACCCGGCGTCGGGACGCGTGCTGGTCAAGGCCGGCTTCCGCCCGTCGGGCAGCGTCCGCCAGCGCTTCAGCGTCGGCCGCGGGGTCGAGGTGCCGAGCCTCGCATACGCGGTCGAGCTCGGCGAGCCGGGCGATTGCGACGACGGCGGCGATGCGATGCGGCAAAGGGCGGCGTAGTTCCTCTCCGTGCCGGGGAGGAACTACGCCAGCACGGCGTCCGAAAACTCGCTGTCGTGCTTGCCGATCAGCGCACGGTCGTCGTGGTTCCAGGGGTGGAAGCCCGGCATGAAGAACGCGAGCCAGGCGGGGAAGATGTGGCGGACGATGCCCGGCTTCCACAGCAGGTAGGCGGCGAGCTTCCACTTCCACTTCGCCCCGGTCAGCCCGTCCTGCGCGAGCAGGTCGAGCGTGTCGGAGACGCGGTTCCTGAAGAAGCGATTGGTGACCGCGATCATCATCAGGCTCTTGACCTTCCACCGCCGCCCGCGGGTCCAGCCCCGGGTGGCGTGGAGCCAAGTGTCGTAAGCGACGCCCTTGTGCTCGATTTCCTCGACCGAGTGCCAACGCCACATCTCGGCGGTGTCGCCGTCGGCGCCCGCAAAGTGCGCGGGATTGGCGAGGAACTGCTGCGCCATCATCGCGGTGTAGTGCTCGAGCGCCATCGTCGCGGCGAGGTTGACGATCTGCGGCCGACCCTTGGTCATCTCGAGGTTCTCGGCGACGCGGCGGTCGATCTTGTCGAGGTCGTAGCCGGCGTCGACCGCGGCGCGGTTGAACGCGATGTGCTCGCGGGTGTGGTTGATCTCCTGCTTCACGAACGCCCGGATTTCCTCGGCGAGCTTGGGGCTCGCGCCGTCGCGGTGGGCCTTGACCGACTCGATGAAGAACGCCTCGCCGCGCGGGAAAGTGGCCGACAGCGAGTTGTGCCACGCGGTTGCCACCGGATCGCCACCCAGCCACCAGCGCGAAGGCTTCTGCTCGCGCCCGAAGCGGCGGTCGCGGACGGTGATCGCGAGGTCGGCGGGGGTCGGAACCTTGCGAAAATCTGCAATCGGTTCTAGGGTTTGGGGCGAGAAGGGCGCGTTCATGAGTAGCGCGATAGCACAACTTACATCAATGTCAATAAGGAAACGCCTGTCGCCCGAGGAAAGCCGCACCGCCGCGCTCGAGGCGGCGCGCGCGCTGCTGATCGAGACCGGGCCGCAGGCGGTGACGCTCAAGGCGGTCGCGGGGCGGATCGGGCGCACGCACGCCAACCTGCTCCATCATTTCGGCTCCGCCTCCGGTTTGCAGAAAGCGCTCGCGCGGCACCTGGCAGGGACGGTCTGCGCGACCATCGCCGACGCGGTCCGCGCCAGCCGGGCCGGGCTCGGTAGCCCGCGCGAAGTGGTCGACCTGACGTTCGACGCGTTCGATCGCGAGGGCGCGGGCGCGCTCGCCTCGTGGATGCTGCTGTCGGGCAACGAGGACGCGCTCGACCCGATCGTCGAGGCGGTCCACGACCTCGTCGACCGGCTCGGGCCGGGGGTGGAATCGGTCGAGACGATGCACGAGACCACGCTCACGCTGATCCTCATGGCGCTGGGCGACGCGCTGCTCGGGGGGCCGATGGCCAAGGCGCTCGAGCTGCCGCGCAACCAGGCGCGGATAACCGCCGAGCGGCTGCTGACCGACGCCATGGCGCGGGCACGGGCCGGGGTCGAGAGCTAGGCCAGCGCCTCGCGCAGCCACGCGGGCGCGCTCGCCGGGTCGATGTCCTCGACCCGCCGATGATCGACCGCCAGCCCGAGCTCGGGATAGGCCGCGCGGCGGCGTTTTTCGTCCGATCGGGCGATCGGCACGACCACCAGCCGGCGGTTGACCTTCTGCCGCCAGTTCATGCGCGCGGTGTTCTCCTGCCCGACGTAGCAGCCCTTCGAGAAGTTCACTCCGTTGAGCTCGGCGGCGTTGCACTCAAGCCACAGCGTGGCATCGAGGCCCAGCTCGGCCTGGCCCTCGGTCACCCCCAGCGCGAGGCGATGCGCTAGCCACGCGGCATCGGCGGGCTCGTCGGCGTCGCTCACCGGCATCACCCAGCGCTCGCCGAGCGCGGTGAGGCGCGGGTCGCGCGCCGCGCCATCGCCGGTATGCCCGGCCCAGTGCACCCCCAGCCCGCCGTCGCGCTCGATCCGGATCGCGCGACGCAGTCGATAGAGCGACAATCGCTTGATCAGCGCGTCGGCCTCGCTCGCCTCGCAATCGAGCAGGACATCGTCACCACCGGGCCAGACGAGGAAATCGAACAGCGCCTTGCCCTGCGGGCTGAGCAGCGCGGCCCATACCGGCAGAGGGCCCTCTACGTCGTGCGTGACGAGGCCTTGGAGGAATCCGGCGACATCCTGGCCTGAGAGCCGAACCACGGCGCGGTCGAACAGGCGGGTGCCGGGCATGGGTGACAGATAGGCCGCGGCGTGACTATGGCAAGCCGATGCCCGAATCCCTCACCCTCCGCCGTCCCGACGACTGGCACGTCCACTTGCGCGACGGGGCGATGCTGGCGGGCGTCGTGGGGCACACCGCGCGGCAATTCGCGCGCGCGATCGTCATGCCCAACCTCGCGCCGCCAGTGACCGGCGCGGCGATGGCGGCGGCCTATCGCGAGCGGATTCGCGCCGCGCTGCCCAAGGACTCCGACTTCACCCCGTTGATGACGTGCTACCTGACCGACGACACCGATCGCGCGGACCTGTCGCGTGGCCACGCCGAGGGGGTGTTCACCGCGGCCAAGCTCTATCCCGCGAACGCCACCACCAATTCGGCGCACGGCGTCACCGATGTCGTGCGCATCCGCGGGGTGCTCGAGGCGATGCAGGACATCGGCATGCCGCTTCTGGTCCACGGCGAAGTGACCGATCCGGCGGTCGACGTGTTCGACCGCGAGGCGGTGTTCATCGACCGCGTACTTGCCCCGCTGGTCGAGGCCTTGCCGCGATTGAAAGTCGTGCTCGAGCACGTCACCACCGAGCAAGGCGTGGGGTTCGTCGAGGCTGCTGGGCCCAACATCGCGGCGACGATCACCCCGCAGCACCTCCACCTCAACCGCAACGCGCTGTTCGCCCGCGGCCTGCGCCCCCATGCCTACTGCCTGCCGGTGGTGAAGCGCGAGACGCATCGACTCGCCTTGCGCCGCGCCGCCACTTCGGGCTCGCCGAAATTCTTCCTCGGCACCGACAGCGCGCCGCACGCGCAAAGCGCCAAGGAAGCGGACTGCGGCTGCGCGGGGATCTTCAACGCGCCTTGCGCGCTCGAAAGTTATGCGGCGGTGTTCGAGGCGGAAGGCGCGCTCGACCGGCTGCAAGGATTCGCCAGCGAGCACGGCCCGCGCTTCTACGGACTGCCGCTCAACCAAGGCTCGGTCACGCTCGAGCGCGTTCCGACCGAGGTGCCGGCGACGATCGACGCGGGCGGCACGCTGGTGGTGCCGTTCCACGCGGGCGAGACGCTAGGCTGGCGGCTTGTCGACTAAGCGGCGCGCCAACAGGTCCCAGCTGAACAGCGCGATCGCGCTCCAGATCAGCACGAAGCACGCCAACTGCACGGGGCGCAGCGGCTCGCCGAACACCGTCAGCGCGAGCACGAACGCGATCGTCGGCGAGAGGAACTGGACGAAGCCGAGCGTCGAATAGTCCATTCGCCGCGCCGCCACCGCGAATAGCAATAGCGGTATCGAGGTCAACACTCCGGCGCCGAGCAGGAGCAGGCTGAGATCGCGCTCATGGCCGAAGCTTGATAGCGCCGGGCCGCGCGCGAACCACGCGGCGCAGGCGACCGCGAGCGGCAAAAGCAACGCCGATTCGATCGTCAGCCCGGGCACCGAGCCGACCGGCGCGAGCTTACGGACGAGGCCGTAGAGCCCAAACGTCACTCCCAGAGCGAGGCTGATCCCCAGCGTGTCGCTCGCCCCGAACAGCAGCAGCGCGACCCCGGCGCCGGCCAGTCCGACCGCGGCCCACTGGCGGCGATTGAGCGTCTCGCCGAGGAAAATCGTGCCAAGCAACACGTTGACCAGCGGATTGATGTAATAGCCCAGGCTCGCCGCGTAGATGTGCCCGCCGTTGACCGCGGCGATGTAGATCACCCAGTTGATCCCGATCAGCACGGCGCTGAGCAGGAGCAGGCGCCGCGTCCGCGGGTCGCTCAGCGCGGCGCGCAGATCGGGCCCCTGCCGCCGCAGCGCGACGATCGCGAGGCACAGCGGCAGCGTGAAGATCACCCGCCAGGCGACCAGCTCGAACGCCGCGACCCGTCGGAGAAGCGCGATGTAGAGCGGCAGGAAGCCCCAGATCGTGTACGCCGCGAGCGCCATCGGAAGGCCGCTTCGCGCGGGCGGGGGAGAGTTCATCGCGCGCCGCTTGGCAGGTCGGCCCGACGCTGTCGAGCGACGCTTCGTCGCGTCGGCGCAATCTGACCGATCGGTTGCTCTCCGTTCAGATTGACGGGCGTATTCCTGAACCGAAGCCGAGTCCCTTCCTGTCGCAAAAGGAGCCAAGACCATGAAGACCGCGCTCAAGACCGCCGCGCTGGCGCTCGCCCTGTCGGGCGCGATGGCCACCGCGGTCCCCGCCGCCGCGTTTCCCGCGCAGCACGGCGTGAGCCGCCACGAGGACAGCTGGAACCGCCACCAGCAGCGCAGCTATAGCTACGCTCCGCAGGGCTATTACGGCCAACGCGCCTATCAGCAGCAGTCTTACGAGGAGCCGGTCTACGCCAACACGCGCGTGTGGCGCGGCGACGACGGACGCTACTACTGCAAGAAGAAGAACGGCACGACCGGGCTGATCATCGGCGGCGCGGCGGGCGCGTTGCTCGGCCGCGAGATCGCGGGCCGCGGCGACAACACGCTCGGCGCGATCCTCGGCGGGGTCGGCGGCGCGCTGCTCGGCCGCGAGATCGCGCGCAACCGCGGTTCCGCGCGCTGCCGCTAAACCAAGGCACCGCCTGCCCTCGGCGGCGCCCGCGAAGGCCCCGGAGCGATCCGGGGCCTTTTTCGCTTTATTAAGCGGACGCATCGTATCGAACGAGCGATGGCCCCAAGTTTTCGCCTTGCCGCGGTCTCGCTGGCGCTCGCCGGGTGCGGCGGGCACGCGCCGGCCAAGCGCCCGGCGGCGCCTCACGATCCGGTCGAAGCCGCCGCGCTCGCCGCGCCGCTGCTGATCGATCCCGACCTCACCGCGATGAGCCGGCGCTACGAGCTTCTGTCGTTCGCCGAGCCGATCCCGGCGCCGCGCCCCGCGGCTAGTCCTTCAGCCCGACGCTGATCGTCGCGCGCGGCTGGTCCATCTCGGCCGAAGCGACCGGATAGGCGCAATAGTCGGCGGCATAGTACGCGCTCGGGCGATGGTTGCCCGACAGCCCGATCCCGCCGAACGGCGCGGCCGACGAGGCGCCGTTGGTAGGCCGGTTCCAGTTGACTACTCCCGCTCGGACGTTGGCCCAGAAGCGGTTGTAGTCGGCCGGACTACCGCCGATCAGCGAGGCCGACAGGCCGAACCGGGTATCGTTGGCTTCGGCGATCGCGGCGTCGAAATCGTCGACCCGGATCACCTGGAGCAATGGCCCGAACAGCTCGACGTCGGGCCGCTCGGCCAGCGCGGTGACGTCGATGATCGCGGGCGAGAGGAACGGCAGCGCGTCGTCCTTGCGCACCAGGTGCTTGATCGCCCTGCCGCCGTGGCTGAGCAGGTAAAGAAAGCTTTCGGTCAGCCCGTCGGCCGCGGCGTTGTCGATCACCGAGCCCATGAACGGCGCGGGTTCGTCGAACGGCGCGCCCACGATCACCCGGTCGGCGAGCTTCTTCACCGCGCCGACCACCGCGTCGTACATCTCCGCCTTGACGATCAGCCGCCGCGCCGCGGTGCAGCGCTGCCCCGCGCTGGTGAACGCCGACTGGACGATCAGCGCCGCGACGTCTCCGATCTTGGGCGTGTCCCACACCACGATCGGGTTGTTGCCGCCCATCTCGAGCGCGACCATCTTGCCCGGGTCGGCGGCGAGCTTGCGATTGATCGCGATCCCTGCGTGCGCCGAGCCGGTGAACAGCACCCCGTCGACCCCGTCGTGCGCGACCAGCGCCTTGCCTTCCTCGACCCCGCCGACAAGCAATTGCACGACTTCGGCGGCGATCCCGGCGCGATGGAACAGCCGGACCAGCGCCTCGCCCACCGCGGGGGTCTTTTCCGAGGGCTTGAACACCACCGCGTTGCCCGCGATCAGGGCGGGAACGATGTGGCCGTTGGGAAGGTGCGCGGGGAAATTGTACGGCCCCAGCACCGCCATCACCCCGTGCGGCTTGTGGCGCAGCGCGGCGGTGCCCTGAAGCGCGCTGTCGAGCTTGCGCTGCCCGGTTCGCTCGGCATAGGCGCGGATCGAGATCTCGACCTTGTTGACCACGGTCTCGACCTCGGTCTTGGCCTCCCACAATGGCTTGCCGGTCTCGCGCGCGATCAGCTCGGCGAGCGGCTCGGCATCCTTGCGCACTTCGTTGGCGAAGCGGCGGACGAGCTCCATCCGGGTCGACAGCGGCTGCGCGGCCCAAGCGGGCCAGGCGCGCCTTGCGCGCGCGACGATGTCGTCGACGTCGCCGATCGGGCCGCGCCACAGCTCAGCCCCGGTCGCGGGTTCGGTCGAAACGATCTCACCGCTGGCCAAAGCTTGTCGCCTACCCCTTTGTTCGCCCGCCGCTCGCGGCGCCGCGAACCCATAGCCGACCGGATCGGGCAAAGGAACCGGACCCGCGACCGACCGCGCCTGCATACCCGTGCCAAGTCTCTCCATGGTTAAGCAATGGCCCTAACAAGCCATTTGACTCGGCCCCCCGCCGCTCGCAATATCCTCATCAACAAGCATGACGGGTCGCTCGCGCGAAGCCTCGAAACGAGGCTCGCACCGATGCCATAAGGCCGGACGGCGCGCGCGCCGCGGCCGCCTGAACAGGGGAACGTCATGTCCGCTACTTCGACCCTCCGTCTTTCCGCGCTGCTGACCGCGTCGGCCGGCGCCATCGCCCTGGCCGCGCTGGCCGCGCCAGGCGCTTCGGCCGCCGAATGCCTGGTCGACACCAACAACAACGGCGTCGCCGATGCGGGCGACA
>DATLDS010000067.1:0-6291 GCA_035525735.1 Novosphingobium sp. | reverse complement strand
GTTCGCCCCGGCGCAAGGCTGCGCGCGCCTGCGTGTAGCCGGTCGACAATATGTTGGTCATCAGATTGCGGTGCGAACCGAGCGCGCCCTTCGGCTTGCCGGTGGTGCCGCTGGTGTAGAAGATCGTCGCCGGGTCGTCGGGATGAAGCGCGACGTCGGGGATATTGCGCTCGGGCAGTGAAGCCCACGTCGGCGGTGCGCCGATGACCGCTTCGAGCGCTTCGGCGGGACAGTCGAGAGCGTCTTCGGAACGGCTTACGAGCACCGTCTCGAGCGCCGGGAACTCGGCCGAATGCGGCGCGATTCGCGCCCACCGCTCGGCGTCGCAGATCAGCGCCTTGCTGCCCGAATTGGCCAGGCCGAACGCCAGCTCGGGGCCGGTCCACCACGCGTTCAAGGGCACGCAGATCGCCCCGATCGTGGTCGCGGCGAATAACGCCACCGGCCATTCGGGCAAGTTGCGCATCGCCAGCGCGACGCGGTCGCCCTTGGTCACGCCGCGGCGCTGAAGCTCGGCGGCGAGTGCCGCCACCGCGCGGTACCACGCCGAAAAGCTGACCCGCTCGTCCTCGTAGATCGAGACCGTCCGCTCGCCGTGGCCGCGGGCGATCTCGGCGAGCACGCGCAAGCTCGGCGGCGCGTTCTTCCACACCCGGGTCGGCACCCCGTCGATGTCGACGGTCTCCATCTCGAAGCGCGCACCGGGCACGCATAGCTCGGCGACGATCTCGGTGTCGGACATCGCGGGCCAGCCGGGGGGCGGGGTCCAGGCGCTCGGTTCGGCGGTTGCGGTCATTGCCCCCGGGCTATCGGCTGGCGCGGCGCACCGCAAGCCGCTCAGGTGACCGCCTTGCGCGTGCGGTATTCGGCGCGGTCCCATTCGCCCCGTTCCATTACCTCGCCCAGAATCTCGACCGAGCGGGCCACGTCGGCATGGCGCAAGGTCAGCGGGGTCAGGCCGAAGCGCAAGATGTCGGGCGCGCGGAAGTCGCCGATCACCCCGCGCGCGATCAGCGCCTGGACGATCGCGTAGGCGTCGGGGTGGGCATAGGAAATCTGGCTCGCGCGCAGGGCCGAATCGGCCGGGCTGGCGAGGACGAAGCCGTGCGGCTCGCACAGCGGCGCCATCGCCCGCACGAACAGCTCGCCCAGCGCCACGGCCTTGGCGCGCAAGTCGGCCATGTCCGCCTCGAGCAGCCCATCGACCCCGCATTCGAGCGCGGCGAGTCCGAGCACCGCCGGGGTCCCACATTGGAACCGGGCGATGCCCTCGGCGGGCTCGTATTCGTCGGCGAAGTCGAACGGGCGGGCGTGGCCGAACCAGCCGGTGAGCGCGGGGTGCGCCGCGCCCTGATGCCGCTGCGCGACGTAAATCCACGCCGGCGCGCCCGGGCCGCCGTTGAGGAACTTGTAGCCGCAGCCGATCGCCAGGTCGGCGCGCGCCTCGTTCAGCGCGACGGGGATCGAGCCCGCGCTGTGGCTCAAGTCCCAGATCGTCACTGCGCCCTTCGCGTGCGCGATGCGGGTGGTCTCGGCCATGTCGCGGATACGGCCGGTCTTGTAGTTCACCTGGGTGACCAGCACCGCGGCGGTGTCCTCGTCGATCGCCGCCTCGAGCGCCTCGGGGTCGACGAGGCGCATCTGGATCGCACCGCCGCTCAACGCGGCGAGCCCTTCGATCATGTAGACGTCGGTGGGGAAGTTGCCGCGCTCGGAGAGGATCGTCGCGCGTCCGGGGTTGAGCGAGAGCGCGGCGGCGAGCGCCTTGAACGCATTGACCGAGGTCGAGTCGCAGGCGACGACCTCGCCCGGCTCCGCGCCGATCAGCCGCGCTATCTTGTCGCCGATCCGCCCCGGCGCCTCGACCCAGCCGGCACCCGTCCAGCTGCCGATCAACCCTTCGCCCCACTCGTTCGTCACCGTCCGCGCGACCGCGTCGACGGTGGCGCGCGGCAGCGGCCCGAGCGAATTGCCGTCGAGGTAGATCACGCCTTCGGGCAGGATGAAGCGCTCGCGGAAGCGAGCCAGCGGATCGACGGCGTCGAGCTCGTGCGGGGTCACGCCTGGCGAATGTCGATCAAGGCCATCGGCCCGGCCTAGCCTATCGCAAGCGCCGCGTCTTTAGGCGGCAAGCGCCAGCCCGCGGATCGTCGCGTCGAGCTGGTCGACCGTGAAGGGCTTGGTCAGGAGCGGCGCGAGCGGAAGCCTGTCATCGTCGAGCGAAGCGTGACCGCTGAGGTACATGACCGGAATTCCCCGCTCGCGCAGCCACCGCGCGATCGGCAGCGCGGTGGTGTCGTGGCCAAGGCTGTAGTCGAGCACGCCGAATTCGACGGTTTCGCCTTCTTGCGAGCGTTCATCGAGGGTGGACAGCGCCTGCTCGACAGTGGCGGCCGAACCGGCGATCTCGTGGCCGAGATCGACCAGGCTCTCTTCGAGCAACATGGCCAGCAACGGCTCGTCTTCGACGACTAAAATGCGCATCGTGCGATCCCTTTGACCGGTCCCGTACCGGCCGAGCCCGTTTTCGCCGCCCCCACGGCCCACGCTGCTCGCGACGAGCATACATCGAAATGTTACCGAATTACAGCCCAAACCGGGGATTCGCCCGGGAACTTGCGCGTTTCGCCGCGCATTGGACAACAAATGGACTCAGAAAGGCTGCACCGCACCGGCCAAGTGCGGATCGGCGTCGACCGTCGCACGCGCTGGATGGCCGCTGCCGCGGTCGCCGCGATCCATGTCGCGGCCATCGTCGCGCTGGTCAACGCGTTCGGGGTCGACGCGGTGGTCGCGACCGTGCGCTCGGTCGCCGCGTTCGCGGTGCCGCTGCCGTCGCCGCCCCCGCCCCCGCCTCAACCGGCTCGCGCCCCCGACAAGGCGGCGCCCGCCGCGCCGCGCGCCGTGCCCAAGCAGGTGGTCGCGCCCAAACCCAAGGTGGTCATCCCCCGCCCCGCTCAACCCGCGCCGCCCGCCGCCTCGACCGGCACCGCGGCGGCGGCGGGGGCGAGCACCGCGGGCTCGGGAAGCGGCGCGGGGGGCAGCGGATCGGGCGCGGGCGGGGGCCGGGCGGTGGTCGCCCAGCAGGCGGTCAAGATCGCCGGCGATATTGTCAGCGCGCGCGATTACCCGCGCGAAAGCCGCGACGCGCGGATCGGTCACAGCGTGGTGATCCTGCTGACGGTGGGCATCGACGGGTGGGTCAAGGCGTGCCGCGTGGTCCGGCCGAGCCCGGTGCCCGAGGCCGATACGATCACCTGCCGCCTGGCGAGCGAGCGCTTCCGCTTCCGCCCGGCGCGCGACCAGAACGGCGACCCGATCGAATCGAGCTACGGCTGGCGACAGAGCTGGTTCACCCGCGGCTGAGCGACGTTCGGCACTTCCCGATTCGGTGAATCGACGATTGCATGCGGCGAATGCCCCAAACTAGACAACTATGTTGCACTGCAGCGAAACCGAATTCGTTATCGCGAGTTATGCTTCCCGTAGAGACACTTGCCTGCTCCCCGCCCAATGGAACCCTTCCTTCCCATGACGTTGCATCAGCCGATTGCCCTTCCCCGCGCTCCGGCGGAGGATGGCGCCGCGATTTTCGCGTTTTCCCTTCGCCGCGATTCTACGCCCGCGCGCCGCGTTGCGCTGATCGGGGGCTTCGCGCCGCGCAAATGCGGGATCGCGACGTTCACCACCGATGTCTTCGAGCAACTCTCCGCGCACCAGCGCCATGTCGCGGTCGATGTCTGGGCGTTGCGCGATCCGGGCGGCCCCGACCCCGACGCGCGCGTCCGCGCGACGATCCGCAGCGACGACCGCGACGGCTTCCTCGCCGCGGCGCGCGCGATCAACGCCGAAGGCTATGACGCGGTCTGGCTCCAACACGAATACGGCATCTTCGGCGGCGAGTGCGGCGCGTTGGTGCTCGATTTTGCCGAGGCGGTTGCCGCCCCGCTGATCGTCACGTTGCATACCGTGCTGACCGAGCCTTCGCCCGCGGAACGTGCAATTCTCGAGCGCCTGGTGGCGCTCGCCGCGCAAGTCATGGTGATGTCGCGCCACGCGCGCGATTTGCTGATCGAGCGCTACGCGGTCGACTCGGCCCGCGTCACGGTGATCGAGCACGGCGCGCCCGAGCGGCCCTACGGCCGGCGCGAGGCGTTCAAGGAACGGTTCGGGTGGGGCGAGCGCAAGGTCCTGATGACGTTCGGGCTGCTCGGGCCCGGCAAGGGGATCGAGACAATGATCGCGGCGCTGCCGGCGATCGTCGCGCGCCATCCCGACGTGCTTTACCGGATCGTCGGCGCGACTCACCCGAACCTCGTCGCCTCCCAAGGCGAGAGTTATCGCGAGCGCCTCGAAGCGCTCGCCGCCGAGCTCGGGGTGACCGCCAACGTCGCGTTCGACAACCGCTTCCTCGACACCGAGGAGCTGCTCGACCAGATCGAGGCGTGCGACATCTACGTCACCCCGTACTTCAATCTTCAGCAGTCGACTTCGGGAACGCTGAGCTTCGCCGTGGCGCTGGGCAAGGCGGTGGTCTCGACCCCTTACGTCCACGCCGGCGAGTTGCTCGCCGACGGCGTCGGCACCTTGGTCGAGCCGCGCTCGCCCGAGGCACTCAGCGACGCGGTGCTGGGGTTGCTCGACGATCCCGCACGGCTCGAGGAGCAAAGCCGCGCCGCTTACGAGCGTGGTCGGGCGACCACGTGGCCGCGCTTCGCCGAAGCCGGCGCGGCGCTGATCGAGAGCGTTGCGGTCCACGCCCCGGCGCTTTTGCCTTCGCCGTCGGATACGCCCGCGCTGACCGCGGTCGAGGCGATGAGCGATGCGACGGGCATGCTTCAGCACGCGATCGGGATCGTCGCCGACCGGCGCCACGGCTATTGCCTCGATGACAACGTCCGCGCGTTGATCCTGATGCTGCGCGCCGAGGCGCATCCGCGCGCCCAGCGCGAGGCGCTGGCGACGCGCTACGCCGCGTTCGTCCAGCACGCCTGGAATCCTGATCGGGGCGCGTTCCGCAACTTCATGAACTTCGACCGGACGTGGTGCGAAGAGGTCGGCTCGGACGATAGCAACGGGCGCACGGTGTGGGCGCTCGGGCTCACCGTCGAGCACGGCTTCGACGGCGACTGGCGCGCTTGGGGCCGCCGCTGGTTCGACATCGCGCTGCCGGCGATGGCGGGCATCGAATCGCCGCGCGCGATCGCGTTCGCGATGCTCGGCTGCGCCGCGGCGCTGCGCTCCGGAAGCGATAACGACAAGGCGCGCGACTATCTCGAGGTCGGCGCCGCGGTGCTGCACAGCCTGCTTGCGGCGGCGCGGCGACCCGACTGGGCGTGGTTCGAGGCAGTGCTCGGTTACGACAATCCGCGGCTGTCGCAGGCGCTGATCGAGGCCGGCGAGCTGCTCGGGCGGGCCGAGTGGCGGCGCGAGGGGCTCGAAAGCCTCGCCTGGATCGCGCGCCAGCAAGTCTCCGCGTCGGGGCATTTCCGCCCGGTCGGGTCCGAGGGGTTCGGGCGCGAATACCTCGCGTTGCCGTTCGACCAGCAGCCGCTCGAGGCGTGGGCGGCGATCGACGCGGCCGCGGCCGCGCACGCCGCGACCGGCGAGGCGAGCTGGCGCGACCATGCGCTCACCGCCTATCGCTGGTACTTCGGCGCCAACGACCGCGGCGCGGTGCTCGCCGACCTCGCCACCGGGCGCTGCCGCGACGGAGTTACCCCGCGCGGCTTCAACGAGAATTGCGGCGCCGAATCCATTCTGGCATTCCAGCTGGCGCATTACTCGATCGCGGCGCTGCTGCGCCAGGCACACCACACCGGAGCGGGGACACGAATTGGACTTGGCGCGCTCGCCTCTGCCGGCCTTGCGAATTCTCGATGAGCGGCTCCACGCCGATCCCTCGCGCGTCGTCATCCGACCGTTTCACCTCGGCTGGCATACCAGCGCGGGGATAGCCCGCGCGGCGAAGCTGGTCGCCGACGTCGCCGCGCTCGACGATGACGAGGTCGAGGAGGAGTACGCGCGCGTGCTCCACGACTTCTCCGAGCGGCACTGGCAGACCGAACAGGTGTTCGAGCAGCGCTACAAGGACGTGCGCGCGACGCTGTGGATCGACGACGCCGCGATGTCGCCGCTGCGCAAGCGACTGATCGGCGCGTATTTCTGCCACGAATACACTTACGCCGCCGCCGCGCTGATGAACCCCAGCATCGTGCCGCATCCCGACCAGAGCGGGATGCGCGATGGCGCGGTGCGGTTCGTGATGAGCCTGCGCGCGGTGGGCGAAGG
>DATLDS010000060.1:0-16338 GCA_035525735.1 Novosphingobium sp. | reverse complement strand
CTTCGCCGCCGCGCTCGCGGCGATGCCCCATGCGCGCAGCCTCGATGCCGAGGCGTTCTTCGCCGAGCCGGGCGCGGCGCTCGCCGCCGCGGCGCGCCATTTCGCGATGGCCGTCGAGCCCGGCGCGATCGACGCGCTGGTCGCCGGCCCGTTGTTCGCGACTTATTCGAAGAACCCCGGTGTGGCGTTCGACAATGTGGCGCGGCTGGACCGCAAAGCCGCGCTCGAAGCCGCGCTGGCCAGCGAGCTCGACGCGGCGCGGCGGTGGATCGAGCGCTCCGCGCCCGACCATCCGGTGCTCGCCGAAAGCATCGCCAAAGGCGCGCTTGACCTCGTCCCGCGGGCGGCTTAACCGCTCGATTAAATCATCGATCCCGGAGACCCGCCCCATGGCCGCTGCTTATATCGTCGAAGCCGTTCGCACCGCCGGCGGACGGCGCGGGGGGCGGCTCGCCGGGGTCCACCCGGTCGACCTCGCCGCGGCCTCGCTCGACGCGGTCGTGGAGCGCAGCGGGATTGATCCGAACGCGGTCGACGACGTGGTGATGGGCTGCGTCGGCCAAGGCGGCGAGCAGGCGATGCAGGTTGGGCGCAACGCGGTGCTCGCCTCGCGGGCGCTGCCGCAATCGACCCCGGCGGTGACGATCGACCGCCAGTGCGGGAGCAGTCAGCAGGCGATCCAGTTCGCCGCGCAAGCGGTGATGAGCGGGACGCAGGACGTGGTGATCGCCGCCGGGGTCGAGAGCATGACCCGCGTGCCGATGGGCTCGACCGCCGCGTTCCACCGCAAGGAAGGCCTCGGCCACTACAAGTCGCCGGGGCTCGAAGCGAAGTACCCGGGGATCATGTGGTCGCAGTTCATGGGCGCCGAGATGATCGTCAGGAAGCACGGACTGACCAAGGACGAGCTCGACGCGTTCGGCTTCGCCAGCCACCAGAAGGCGATCGCCGCGACGCAAAACGGCGCGTTCCGCGACGAGATCGTGCCGATCACGATCGAAACGCCCGAGGGCGAGGCGCAGCACACCGTCGACGAAGGCATCCGCTTCGACGCGAGCCTCGAAAGCATCGCCGGGGTCAAGCTGCTAAGCCCCGACGGAATGCTTACCGCGGCGACCTCGAGCCAGATCTGCGACGGCTCGAGCGCGGTGCTGGTGGTCTCGGAAGAATCGCTCAAGCGCCACGGGCTGACCCCGCTGGCACGCGTCCACACGCTGACGGTGACCGCGGGCGACCCGGTGATCATGCTCGAGGAGCCGCTGTTCGCCACCGACAAGGCGCTGAAGCGCGCCGGTCTGAGCATCGGCGACATCGACCTTTACGAGGTCAACGAGGCGTTCGCCTCGGTGCCGCTCGCCTGGCTCAAGCACACCGGCGCCGACCCGGCGCGGCTCAACGTCAACGGCGGCGCGATCGCGCTCGGCCACCCGCTCGGCGCCTCGGGCACCAAGCTGATGGCGACGCTGGTCCACGCGCTCAGGGCGCGCGGCAAGAAATACGGCCTCCAGACGATGTGCGAAGGCGGCGGCGTCGCCAACGTGACGATCGTCGAGGCGATGTAAACCAAGGGGAACACGCATGAAACTCGATCAAACCGTCGCCGCCGTGGTCACCGGGGGCGCTTCAGGGCTCGGCGCGGCGACCGCGCGGGCGCTTGCCGCCAAAGGCGTCATGGTCGCGATCTTCGACCTCCAGGCCGAGAAGGGCGAGGCGCTCGCCAACGAGCTCGGGGGCGTGTTCTGCGAGGTCAACGTGACCTCGGACGAGAGCGTCGACGCCGGCTTCGCCAAGGCCCGCGCCGCGAACGGGCAGGAGCGCATCCTGGTCAACTGCGCCGGCACCGGGAATGCGGTGAAGACCGCCAGCCGGAGCAAGGAAGACGGCTCGATCAAGCATTTCCCGCTCGAGGCGTTCAACTGGCTGATCCAGATCAACCTCGTCGGCACGTTCCGCTGCATCGCCAAGTCGGCGGCGGGGATGCTGACGCTCGAGCCCCAAGCCGACGGCGAGCGCGGGGCGATCGTCAACACCGCGAGCGTCGCCGCCGAGGACGGACAGATGGGCCAAGCGGCCTATTCGGCGTCGAAGGGCGGAGTCGTCGGCATGACGTTGCCGATCGCGCGCGACCTGATGAGCGAGGGCATCCGCGTCAACACGATCCTCCCTGGGATCTTCGACACCCCGCTGATGCAGGGCGCGCCGCAGGCGGTGAAGGACGCGCTGGCCGCGTCGGTGCCGTTCCCCAAGCGCCTAGGCAACCCTGACGAGTACGCCCAACTCGCGCTGACGATGATCGAGTGCGGCTATTTCAACGGCGAGGACGTCCGCCTCGACGGCGCGATCCGCATGGCGCCGCGCTGAGATGAGCGACTTCACTCAGATCAAGTACGAGGTCGCCGACGGCATCGCCACGATCACGCTCCATCGTCCCGACAAGATGAACGCGTTCACGCGGACGATGATGGACGAGATCATCCGCGCGTTCGACGCCACCGACGCCGACGACGCGGTGCGCTGCGTCATCGTGACCGGCCACGGGAGCCGTGCGTTCTGCGCCGGCGCGGACCTCACCCCCGAAGGCGGCGGCCAGGTGTTCTCGAGCCCCGGCACCGAGGCCGAGCTTTCGAGCGAGGAAGTGCGCGACGGCGGGGGGCGGCTGACGCTGCGCATCTTCGCTTCGAAGAAGCCGGTGATCGCCGCGTGCAACGGCGCCGCGGTGGGGGTCGGCGCGACGATGCAACTGGCGATGGACATCCGCCTCGCCTCGGACAACGCGCGCTATGGCTTCGTCTTCGCGCGCCGCGGGATCGTGCCCGAGGCCGCCTCGAGCTGGTTCCTGCCGCGCCTGGTCGGGATCCAGACCGCGCTCGCATGGTGCTACACCGGCCGGCTGTTCGGTGCGAATGAAGCGCTCGATGCGGGCCTGGTACGCTCGGTACACCCGCAAGACGAACTGCTGAACGCCGCGCGCGCGCTGGCGCGCGAGATCGCCGACAACACCTCCGCGATTTCGGTCGCGATGACTCGCGCGATGCTGTGGCGCAACGCCGCGCAAGCCCATCCGATGGACGCGCACAAGGTCGACAGCCGGGCGATCTACCGCCTGTCCAAGGGCGCCGACGCCAAGGAAGGTGTGCAAAGCTTCCTCGACAAGCGCCCGCCCGCCTTCCCGGGGAGAGTCTCGTCCGATATGCCCGACTTCTACCCGTGGTGGGACGAGCCCGCATACGAATGAACCAAGTCGCACCCATATCCGAGCCGCCCGGCGCGCGCGCTCTGCTGCTCGACACGGCCTCGGCGATCATGCGCGAGGGCGACATCGTCGACATCTCGCTGAGCGAACTGAGCTTGCGCTCGGGGCTCAACTCGGCGCTGGTCAAATACTACTTCGGCAACAAGGCCGGGCTGATGAAGGCGCTGCTCGACCGCGACATGACGGCGATCACGCACAGCGTCGAGGCGCTGATGGCCAAGGACATGGAGCCCGAGGCCAAGCTCAAGCTCCACCTCGGCAAGATGGTCGATACTTATTACGCCTTTCCCTACCTCAATCGCCTGCTCATGCGGCTGGTCCGCGACAGCGACCACGAAGAGGCGCAGCGGATCGCCGAGACGCACCTCGTGCCGCTGCGCAACGCCTACGACCGGCTGATCCGCGAGGGCGTGGCCAAAGGCGTGTTCCGCGACATCGACCCGCAGCTGTTCTACTTCAGCGCGACCGGCGCGGCCGACCGCTTCTTTTCCGCCCGGTTGGTGCTGCGCCACTGCTTCGACCAGGACACGCTGACCGAAGAACTGCGCGAGCGCTACAAGGCGCACATCATCGATCTGATCATGGCGGGCATCCGCGCCTGACGATGACGACGAGCGAGGCGATCCTTCACGATTACTGGCGCTCGTCGGCCGCCTATCGCGTGCGGATCGTGCTCAACCTCAAAGGCGTCGGGTATCGCAGCGTGCAGGTCGACTTGCGCGAGGGCGAGCAGGGCAGCGCCGCCTATCACGCGATCAACCCGCAGGATTTCGTGCCCACGCTCGAGATCGACGGCCATGTGCTGACCCAGAGCCTGGCGATCATCGATTACCTCGACGCCACGCGCAACGATCCGCCGATGGTCTCGAGCGAGCCGGCGCGGCGCTCGCGCACGCTGGCGCAGGCCTTGGTCGTCGCCGCCGACATCCACCCGCTCAACAACTTGCGCGTCCTCAACGCGCTGCGCGCCGACTACGGCGCCGACGACGCGCGGGTCGCGGCGTGGGTGCGGCAGTGGATCGCGCCGGGCTTCGCTGCGCTCGAGGCGGGCGCGCCCGCGAGCGGGCTGTTCGGCGGCGCGACGCCCGATCTCGCCGACGTCTGCCTGGTTCCGCAGATGTACAACGCGCGGCGTTTCGAGCTGGAGCTCGGCGCTTATCCCAAGCTGGTGCGGATCGACGCGGCGCTGTGCGCGCTGGGAGCCTTCGCCGCCGCCGCGCCCGAGGCCGTGCACCCCTCCTGAGCTTCGGGCGTGAAAACCCGCGCTTGCGCGACCGCTTGGTTGCACTAGTAACGAGGCGATGCCCGTCGCCCCGATCCGCCTCAACGAGTTCATGCCGTACCGCCTGTCGATCACCTCGAACGCGGTGAGCGACCTGATCGCGGGCGAGTATCGCGCGCGTTACGGCCTCAAGATCCCCGAGTGGCGGGTGATGGCGGTGCTCGGCGACGCCGGGTCGCTGACCCAGCGCGAGTTGGTCGCGGCGACGCTTATGGACAAGGTCGCGGTCAACCGCGCGTGCAAGGTGCTCGAAGGCCGCCGGCTGGTGACGCGCAGCCCCAACGTGCGCGACGGGCGCTCGCATCATCTCGAGCTGACCGAGGCGGGGCGGACGATGCACGGCCGGATCATGCCGCTCGCGGTCGACATGTACGAGAAGGTCTTCGCTTCGCTGACCGCGCGCGACCGGGAAAAGCTCGGCACGATCCTCGACAGGCTGCTGGCCAGCGTGCGCGGCTTCGAGGGGGCGAAGTGAAGCTCGCTTCGCTGCCCCAGGGCCGCGACGGGCGGCTGGTCGTGGTTTCCGACGACCTCGCGTGGTACGCCGACGCCGATCACATCGCGCCGACACTGCAGCAATTGCTCGACCACTGGGAACGCTGCGCTCCCGTGGTCGAATCGCTGTCCGTCGAGCTGGCGCACGGGGCGATCCCGAAGAAGCGCTTCCATGAGCGCGAGGCCGCCGCCCCTTTGCCGCGCGCGTACCAGTGGGCCGACGGCTCGGCTTACGTCAATCACGTCGAGCTGGTGCGCAAGGCGCGCGGGGCCGAACTGCCGCAAAGCTTCTGGACCGACCCGCTGATGTACCAGGGCGGCAGCGACGACTTGCGGGGGCCACGCGACCCGATCCGCCTGGCCGACGAAGCCTGGGGCTGCGACCTCGAGGCCGAGATCTGCGTGGTCACCGGCGACGTGCCGCAAGGCGCCTCGCGCGACGAGGCGCTGGCGGGCGTCCGGCTGATCGGCCTGGTCAACGACGTCAGCTTGCGCAACCTCATTCCGGCCGAGCTCGCCAAGGGCTTCGGCTTCGTCCAGGCCAAGCCCGCGAGCCATTTCTCGCCGGTGTTCGTCACCCCCGACGCGCTCGGAGACGCATGGCGCGACGGGCGGGTGCATCTGCCGCTGGCGGTCGACCTGAACGGCGAGCCGTTCGGCCGTGCCGAGGCGGGCGAGGAATGCACGTTCGACTTCGGCACGCTGATCGCGCACCTCGCCAAGACGCGCAACGTCGGCGCGGGCTCGATCATCGGCTCGGGCACGGTCTCCAACCGCGACCCCGACGGCTCGCCGGGACGCCCGGTGAGCGCGGGCGGGCGCGGCTATTCATGCATCGCCGAGCAGCGGATGATCGAGACGATCGCGTCCGGCGAGGCGGCGACGCCGTTCCTCAAGTGGGGCGACTGCGTGCGGATCGAGATGCGCGACGCGCGTGGAAAGTCGATCTTCGGCGCGATCGAGAACGAAGTGGTTCGCGCCTAGGTCTCGTTTGCTTCGCTCAGCTCGCGCCCGGCTTGGCGGCGAAGGCGTCGCTGATCGAGCAGGCCGCGGGGCCCAAGATCACGATGAACAGCACCGGCAGGATGAACAGGATCAGCGGCACGGTCATGATCGCGGGCAGCCGCGCGGCCTTTTCCTCGGCGCGCATCATCCGCTCGTTGCGGAATTCGGCCGAGAGCACGCGCAGCGCCGACGCCAGCGGAGTGCCGTAGCGCTCGGTCTGGATCATCGTCGTGACCACGCCCTTCACCGCGTCGAGATTGACCCGGTAAGCGAGGTTCTCGAACGCCTGGCGGCGCTCGGTCAGGAACGACAGCTCGATCGCGGTCAGCGCGAACTCGTCGCCGAGCTCGGGATAGGCGCGGCCGAGCTCCTTGGCGACCCGGTTGAACGCGGCGTCGACGGTGAGGCCGGCCTCGGCGCAGATCACCAACAGGTCGAGCGCGTCGGGCAGGCCCTTGCGGATTTCGCCGGTGCGCTTGGTGATCAGGTTCTTGACGAAGATGTCGGGGCCTTTGTAGCCGAGCCCGACCGCGGTCGCGAACGCGAAGAAGCGCTTCATCGAGCCCCATTCGGGGAACGTGTTGGACCAATAGACCAGCACGACCGCGATCAGGCCGAGCACGATCGGCGCGATCATCCGCGCGAAAATCACCGCGACCGCCCATTCCTTCTTGCGAATGCCGGCCTGGGCGAGCTTTTGCTGGACTTCCTTGAGCTGGCTGTCCTGGAGGACCTTGAGGCTCTCCAGCGTGCTCCGCATCTTGTCGGTGGTCTCGTTGCGGCGGATGAGGCTCGCGCGCTTCTTGGCGTTGCTGGTGACGATTCCCGCCTTGAGGTGCTCGCGCCGCTCGTTGAGCGCCTTGACCCGCTTGGCCATCGGATCGCGCACCGTCACCGCGGCATAGATCGCGGCCATCAGCGCCATCGTCGCCACCGCGATCAGCAGCGTGCCGATCCACAGGACGTCGAAGCCGAGGAGCGTCGGACCGGCAGGGGTGTTGAACATGATCGTCGGGTTCCCTGCTCAGATCTCGAACGAGATCATCTTGGCCATGATGAAGGCGCCGATGCTCATCCACACCATCCCGCCGAGCCCGGTCACGATCAGCCGCTCGTCGATGAAGAACTTGCCGATGTAGCTCGGGTTGATCCACCAGATCATGAAGAACACGATGAACGGCAGCGCGCCGATGATGTAGGCCGAGGCCTTCGATTCCGAGCTCATCGCGCGGATCTTGAGCTTCATCTGGGCGCGCTTGCGAAGCACGTCGGCGAGGTTCGAGAGCGTTTCGGCGAGGTTGCCGCCGGTCTCGCGCTGGATCGCCAGGGTGATCACGAAGAAGCTGAACTCGGGCATGTTGAGCCGGTCGGCGGTCTCCTGGAGCGCGTCCTCCATCGTCCGGCCGATCTTGATCCGCTCGGTGACCAGCTTGAACTCCTCGCCGACCGGGCCGGGCACTTCGGTCGCGACGACGCCGAGCGTCTCGGTCACCGGAAGGCCCGAGCGCAGCCCGCGCACGAGCAGCTCGATCGCGTCGGGGAACTTGGTGGTGAAGTTGTTGTAGCGCTTCTTGATGAAGTGGCCGACGACCATGTGCGGCAACCCCGCGCCGACGAACAGGCCGACCCCGAGCGAGAGCAGCGCGGCACCGCTCTTGAGGTACATGATCACCGCCACCGCGAGCGCGAGGCCGAGCGAGGCGTAAAGATACTGCTGAAGCGTCCAGCCCTTGCCGGTGCGGTGCAGGCGCAGCCCCAGCGCTTCGACCCGGCTGCCCGAGCCCGCGATCTGGTGGACCTTGGGCTTCCGCGCGGCGACCGCCTTGCGGTATTGCGCCTCGACCTTGTCGTTGGTGCTGTCGGAATGGCGAAAGCGCACGGCCTGCAATCGCCGGTGGCCCGCCTTGGCGGCGTTGGGCCCCGACAGCGCCGAATAGCCGAGCACGAGCATCGTGATCAGCCCGGCGGCCATCAACAGCAGCTGGATCGTCATCGAGGCTTCGCCTTTCACATCGTCTCGAGCGAACCGGCGGCCGGCGCGATGCCGAACCGCCGCTGCGCGCTTACTTCTTGGCCTTTGCCGGCATCAGCGACTTGAAATCGCCGATCTTGCCGAGCAGCGACTTCTTGCCCGCGCCGGGCTCGGCCTCGGCCGCGTCGTCCTCGCCCGAACCGATGATCGCCGATGCGATCTCGCGGATCGCCGCGCCCGCCTTGGTCGAGCGGTTGGCTTCGGCGAAAGTCTGGCCGAGCTTGGCCGCGTTGGCCGCGGCCTTGAGGTCGTAGGGGACCACGAAGTCGATCTTGCGTTCGATCGATGCTTCGAAATCCTGCTTGTTGATCTCGGCGGCGCCGCCCTGGACCTTGTTGGCGACGACGATCGGCCGGGCGTGGCCGGCGTTGGTCTTGAGCCACGACAGCAGGCGGATCGCGTCGCGCGCCGAGGCGAGCGTCATCTCGGTCGCCAGCACGACGACGTTCACGTCGGCGAGCAGGTGCGGGAAGTTGATCAGCATGTTGCGCGGCAGGTCGATCATCGTCATCTCGAACGCCTGGCGGAACTCTTCCTCGAGCTGCACGAAGGCCGCGCCGTCGGTCATCAGCGGAGCGCTGATCGGCGCCTCGGCCGAGAGGATCGCGAGGTGATCGTTGGCGCGGATCATCGCGCGCTCGATGAACAGGCCGTCGATCCGGCTCGGGTTGTCGATCGCATCGGTCAGGCCGCGGCCCGGCTCCAGGTCGAGCGCCAGCGCGCCGGTCCCGAAGTGCACGTCGAGATCGAGCAGCGCGGTGCTCAGCTTGTGATCGGCGCCGAACAGCCAGGCGAGCGAGGTCGCCAGCGTGCTCGCGCCGACCCCGCCGCGGGTGCCGACGATCGCGGTCGAAATGTGCTTCTTGACCGCCTGCGCTTCGTGGCTCTTGGGCGCCATGAAGATCGTCTGGGCGTTGACCAGCGAATCCCGCAGCGCCGCCGCCGACAGCGGCTTGAGCAGGTAGTCGTGGATGCCGCTGGCGAGCAGGTCGCGATAGAGCCGGACGTCGTTGACCTGGCCGACCGCGATCACCACGGTGCCGGGCTCGCAGACCTCAGCCAGCGCGTTGATGTCGTTGAGCGGATCGCCGCTCTCCGACAAGTCGACCAGCAGGATGTTCGGGCTGGCGGTGATCGACAACGACTGGACCGCGTTGCGCAGGCCACCCTTGTTGCACTTCTCGGGCTGCCAGCCCATCTCGACCACCACCGGGCGCAGCACGTCGAGCGCGGCTTCGTCGCAGATGAACGCGGCGAAGGCGTCGCGGCCGGTGGCGCTCACGGGTTTCCAAGGCGCGTTCATCTTACTTACCCTTTCCGCCGTCGCTGGCCACTTGCTTCAAGCCCTTTTCGCCCGTGGGCGCGGCGCTGCGATAGCTGTCGATCGCCTTGCTCGAGGTCAGCACGACGGTCTCGCCGGTGCCCTTTTCGCCGTGGAGCAAGTGCTCGGGATCGGCGACCATCGAGGCGAGGTTCGAATTCACCGCGCAGCCGTAGTTCGGATAAGACCCGTTCCCCATGTTGAAGTCGGACTTGGCCGACCAGTCGGGGCACCCGGGGACGCTCGCGCTCGAGCGGCTGACCACCACGCGGACCGAGCCCGGCGGGATCGTGCCGGCGGTCACCGGCGCGTTCTCGCTGACCAGCAGGCCATGGCGCGCGGCCACCGCCGCCACCGCGTCGCGGGTCGCGACGCTGGCGTAAGGATCGTCGACTGCGACGCGGTCGCCGTAGCGAAGGTCCATCGCCTCGAACCAGCCGGCGAGCCGGCGTTCCTCGGCGACCGACAGCCCGCCCGGGCCGCTGGCCACGTCGAGCGTGTAGTTGCTGCGCGTGACCACGGGCTGCTTGAGGCTCTCGAGACCGCGGTTGGTCGGGATCCCGCCGCAGGCGGAAAGCGCGAGGCCGAGCGAGAGGGTGAGGGCGGCCGCGTATGGACGGCGCGCACGGGTGGCGAACAAGGTCATCTCTCTCACCTTTCTCACTTGAGGCTGAAGCCTGGCGCGGCGGCGGCGGCGGCTTGCCGGTCCTTGCGCGCGCGCCGGGATTTCTTGGGATCGGCGAGCATCGCGGGCGTCGCCGCCGAGGGATCGAGCGCCCCGACGTTGGGCCCGCTGACCGGGGCGTCGCCGGCTGCGCGCGGCACCGGCCGCTGCGCGCCCGACTTGCCGTCGTTTTCCATGTTGCCGATCAGCCGCTGGATGTCGTTGGGCGACTGGAAGCCATCGGTGGGCAGCTTGATGTCGTTCGCGTCGACCGGGTTGACCAGGTACGGCGTGACGACAATTACCAGCTCGGTCTCGCCCTTGCGGAAGTTGGTCGAGCGGAACAGGCTGCCGAGGATCGGAATGTCGCCGATGCCGGGTGCCTTCTTGAGGTTGTTCTGCGCGTTGTTCGACATCAGGCCGGCGATCATGAAGCTCTGGCCCGAGCCGAGCTCGACCGTGGTTTCCGCCCGGCGAATGGTCAGCGCGGGGATCTGGAACCCGTTGATCACCACCGCGCCTTGCGCCGAAAGCTCGGAGACCTCGGGGCGCACGCGCAGCGAGATGCGGCCGTTGGCCAGCACGGTGGGGGTGTAGGCGAGGCTGACGCCGTACTTGCGGTACTCGATCGAGGTCGAGCCGAGGCCCTGGCTGATCGGGATCGGGAACTCGCCGCCGGCGAGGAAGTCGGCGGTCTCGCCCGACAGCGCGGTCAGGTTGGGGTTCGACAGCGTCGTCACCAGCCCGACGGTCTCGCCGAGATCGAGCGCTGCCCCAAGATCCAACCCGAGCAGGCGGCCGAACAAGCCGAGCGTCGTGCCGTTGGCGATATTGGTCACCACATTCCCGCCGTCGGGACCGCTGGTGCGACCAACGCCCACGGGCGGATAGACCCTGAGGCCCGTGGCCGGATCGATGAACGACGGATTGAATTGCGGAATGCCCTCGGTCCGGCCCTGGCCGATCCCGAAGCGAAAGCCGTTGGAGCTGTCGACCGACGTCACGGACACCCCGATGTCGCGGATGAACGAGCGGCTGACTTCGGCGATGCGCACTTGCAGGTTGACCTGGAGCGGCGTCGCGGTGCGCAGGCGGTTGATCACCCCGATCTTGAGCGCCTCGTCGCCGGTGACCTTCTGGCCCGGGTTGAGCAGCGTCTTGACGAGGAGCTCGGCGGTGGCGGCGTCCTCGGGCGAGGCGACCGTGCCCGAAAGCACCGCGAGCTGGCCGACGTTGGTCACCGTGAGGTGCGCGTCGGGCATCGCCGCGGCGAGCGCTTGGTCGACCGAGGTGATGTTCTGGCTGACGCGCAAGTTGGCCGAATAGACCACGGCGCCGCTCGCGGTCGTCGCGAATACCGTGGCTTCGCCCGCGTCCTTGCCGAACAGGTGGATCTGCCGCGGGTTGCTGACGTAGACGTCGGCGACCGAGGGGTTCGAGGTCCACACGTTCGATACCGCGGTGGGCAGGTTGATCAGTTCGCCCTGGCCGGTCGAGAGCAGCACCGTGCGGGTCGGACGCTCGGCGTTCGAGGGCAGCTCGGCGTAAGCCGCGGTCCCCCCGGCGGCGCCGGCAGCGCTCGCCAGGCCGGCGGTCATCGCCAGCGCGGCGGCGAGCGCGGCGCTGCGACGAAGCAAGAACTTGGTGCGCATCTCAATTACCCCCAACGGAAATCTGGTTGCCCCGCACGATCGTCACGCCCGAAGTGCGCGGCGCGTCGGAGCGCGAAGAGCTGCTCGACGAGTACGAGACCACCGGCGGCGCGTAGCGGCTCGGGGTGGTCTGCGGCATCGAACGGCGCTGGAAGCGCGAGACGTCGCCGCCGGTGACGAACGTGCCGGTGTTGTCCATCGGCCGGTTCATCGCCGCGCGCAGCAGCTTCTCTTCCTCTTCCTTGCTCGCCCCCTCGGGGATCGAGACGTCGCCCGCGGCGATCGCGCGCTCGAGCTCGGACTGGTTGTCGGCGATCGAGCGCAGCGACAGGCTGAGCGTGCCGATAGTCTGCGCCACCGCGACCTTTTCCGCGATCTTGGGGGTGACTTCGAGCGTCACCGTCTTGAACGCGCGGACCACGGTCTTGCCCTCGACCGTTTCGGTCTCGGTCGACTGGTCGGTGGCGAGCACGCGCAAGTTGCGGATGAAGGTCTCCGAGGCCTTGAGCGGCTGACCTTCCTCGGCCTTGACCGTCTGGGTCAGCACGAGGTCGATGTGGTCGCCCGGGAAGACGAAGCCGGCGACGCCGGTCTTGGCCGAGACCGGCACGGTGACCGCGCGCATCCCCGGCCCGAGCGCTGCGGCGAGGAAGCCGCGATCGCCCGGCGCGACGAGCGAGCCTTGCGTGATCGGCTCGCCCGCGGTGATCGGGAAGCGCACGACGGTGCCGAGCATCTTAGAGATGTCGGCCTCGCCGTCGATGAAATAGACGTCCTGGACCATGTCCTTGGGCCAAGCCTGATACGACACCGCGTCGGCGGTGATGATCGTGCCGACCGGCAGCGCGCGCTGGGCGACGAGAACCTTGGGCCCCTTGGGCGCCATCGCCGCGGCATCGGCCTTGGGCGCGCCGGCGCCGGCGAACATGCTTCGAGCCATGAAGGCCGTGCCGACCGCAACGATCAGCGCCCCCACCAGCAGCAACAGCTTCTTCTTGTCCATGGCTTAAGCCCCGCCCCTTGAAGTTCGGCCCGTCGTCATTCGGGCAAAATGGTTAAAATCGAGTTCACCCCAGCTGCCCGCCGGCAGGCCAGTACGTGGTGCCGAGCACCCAAAGGCCCGAGCCGGCGATCGCCACCCCGTATGGAATTTGCACTTTGCCCTCGGCGCGCCGGATGCGATGCCAGGCGGCGATCAAGATCGTCAGCAGCCCGCCGACCAGCGCCATCATCACCAAAAGCTTGAGGAACGGGGTGAGCGGCAGCCACAGCGCCAGGGCGGTGAGCAGCTTGACGTCGCCGCCGCCCATCGCGCGGATCGCGAACAGCGCGGCGAGAACGACGAACGCGGCAAGCGCGAAACCGAGCTGGAGCGCGACCCCGGGCCACAGCGGAAGTCCACTCGCGAACCAGAACGCGGGGGCGCCGAGCGCCACTCCGACGGTCAGCCAGTTATCGATGCGGCGCGCGCGAAGGTCGGTGAACGCCGCGATGAGCAGCGCGATTGCCAAGGCTGCGAGCAGCCCGTAAGCCAGAATTCCCCCGGTCATGGGGATGTGCTTACGCATCAGGGCTTACCAAAAAGTAACTATCGCCGGCAGGTCGGAATTATCCACGCGGGACACTCATCGGCGGCGGGGCAAGCGATGGATCGCCGGGCGATTCCCTCGCACGCGCGCGAGAGCGCATGGATCGCGTCCGACGGTTACCGCATCCGCCGGATCGACTGGGCCGACCCGCCGCTCGGGCCGGGCGAAGCCCCGCGCGGCTCGCTGCTGTTCGCTCCCGGGCGCGGCGATCATTACGAGAAGTATCTTGAAACGCTTCAGCACTGGCATGCGCGCGGCTGGCGGGTGACCGCGATCGACTGGCGCGGGCAGGCCGGGTCGGGGCGCTTCGGCGCCGACCCGCTGACCGGGCACATCGAGGACTTCGCGATCTGGCTCGACGATCTCGCCGCGTTCTGGGGCGAGTGGGCCGCGGCGCACCCCGGCCCGCGCGTGCTCGCCGGGCATTCGATGGGCGGGCACCTGGCGCTGCGCGCGGTGGCCGAGCGCCGCGTCGATCCGCAAGCGCTGGTGCTCGTCGCGCCAATGCTCGGGTTCCTCGGGCGGATGCCCAACGCGCTGATGCAGACCGCGGCGCGGGCGATGGCCGCGATCGGCGATCCGCGCCGCCCGGCGTGGAAGTGGAGCGAGAAGCCGGGCGAGAAACTGGCGTTCCGCGCCAGGCTGCTGACTCACGACGCCGAACGCTATGCCGACGAGATCTGGTGGCGCGAGAACCGCCCCGCGGTCGCGATGGGCCCGGGCAGCTGGCGCTGGGTCGAGCGCGCCTACGCCTCGATGCGCGCGATCGACGCGCCCGGCGTGCTCGAGGCGGTGACCACGCCCGCGATCCTTCTGGCGACCAGTGCCGACGGGCTCGTCGGCTGGCGCGCGATCGAGCGCGCCGCGCGCCGCCTGCCGCGCGCGCAGCTCGCGCGCTTCGACGGCGAGGCGCGTCACGAAATACTGCGCGAGGCCGATCCGGTGCGCGACAAAGCGCTGCGCCTGATCGACGAATTCCTCGACCAGGTCGCCCCCGCTGAAGAATGAGCGCGGCGTCCTTCGACATCGCGGTGATCGGCGCGGGGATGGCGGGCGCCTCGCTCGCTGCTGAGCTCGCGCCCCACGCCTCGGTCGTGGTGCTCGAGGCCGAGGCGCAGCCGGGCTATCACTCGACCGGCCGCTCGGCCGCGTTCTGGGAGGAAAGCTACGGCGGTCCGCAGGTCTACCCGCTGACCGCGGGGTCCGAGGGGTATCTGCGCGACGGCGGGTTCCTGACCCCGCGCGGCGCGCTCAATCTCGGTCGCGGCGAGGACCGGGCGAAGGTCGAGGCGTTCGTCGCGCGATTCCAGGCGGCGGGGGTGAGGATCGAGCTGCTCGACCGTGCCGGCGTGGCCGAGAAAGTGCCTGGGCTGCGCGACGACTGGACCTGCGGCGCGTGGGAGCCGGCTTGCGCCGACATCGACGTCGCCGGGCTCCACGCCCATTACCTCGCCGGCGCGCGCCGCGCCGGGGTCGAAATCAGGACTGACGCGCGGCTCGCGGGAGCCGAACGCGAAGGCGCGGGCTGGCGGCTGGCGACCGAGCGCGGCGAGGAAGTCCGCGGGGGCGTCCTGGTCGACGCCGCAGGGGCGTGGGCCGATGCGGTCGCGCAGATCGCGGGCGCGGCGCCGCTGGGCATCGCTCCCAAGCGCCGCACGGTGGTCCAGTTGCGCATCGATCCGGCGCCGCCGCGCGACCTGCCGCTGACGCTCGACATCAACGAGCGGTTCTATTTCAAGCCCGAAAGCGGGCGGGTGTGGCTCTCGCCGCACGACGAGGAACCGACCGACCCGTGCGACGCCGCGCCCGAGGAACTCGCGGTGGCCGAGGCGATCCACCGCTTCGAGCGCGTGGTCGACTGGCGCGTCGCCGCGGTCGAGCGGCGCTGGGCGGGGCTGCGCAGCTTCGCCCCCGACCGGCTGCCGGTCTATGGCTTCGATCGCTCTGGCGAAGGCTTGTTCTGGTTCGCCGGGCAAGGCGGCTTCGGCATCCAGACCGCGCCCGCCGCGGCCCGGCTCGGCGCGCAACTGCTGCTCGGCTTGCCCCCCGACGCGATGACCGAGCGGCTCGACGCGGCGCTCTACGATCCGGGGCGATTCTCGCCCTAGCCGGCGCGCGCCACCTCGGCCGCGGCGCAGGCCAGCGCGTCGGCGCGGTCGTTCTCGGCGTGGCCGGAGTGGCCCTTGACCCAGACCCACTCGATCTGGTGCGGCAGCGCCGCGGCGATCAGCTCGTGCCACAGCTCGGCGTTCTGCACCGGCTTCTTCGAGGCGGTCTTCCAGCCGTTCTTCTTCCACCCGTGGACCCACTTGGTGATCCCCTCGAGCACGTACTTGCTGTCGGTGTGGATCGCGACCTCGCACGGCTCGATCAGCGCCGCGAGCGCCCGAATCGCCGCGGTCAGCTCCATCCGGTTGTTGGTCGTCGCCGGGTCCGATCCCGACAGCTCCTTCTCGTGGCGCCCCATCCGCAGGACCGCGCCCCAGCCGCCCGGCCCGGGATTGCCCTTGCACGCCCCGTCGGTGAAGATTTCCACGCGTTTCATAGAGTTGCCTGTCAGCGAAACAGCGCGGCGTTAGCCGGGTCGGCGTAAAACGCCAACCGCCGCGCGAACGCCAGCGGGTCCTTGCGCGTGACCAGCGCGCCGGGCGGAGTATTGACCCAGTCGTAAGCGCGGGTCAGCAGGAAGCGCAGCGAGGCGCCGCGCGCGAGGATCGGCAGCGCCTCGCGCTCGGCGGGCTCGAGCGGGCGCACGTCGCCATAGCCTTCGAGCAGCGCGCGGCCGACCGCGGCGTCGAACCGCTCACCCGCGCGGTCGAAGCTCCAGGCGGCGTGCGTCACCGCCAGGTCGTAAGCCATCGCGTCGGTGCAGGCGAAGTAGAAGTCGATCAGCCCGGCGACGCGGTTTCCGCTGAGCAGGACGTTGTCGGGGAACAAGTCGGCGTGGATGATCGTCCGCGGCAAGTCGTCGGGCCATGCGCGCGCGACCTCGTCCAATGCGCCCGCGACAAGCGCTTCGAGCGCAGGATCGATCTCGTCCCAGTG
>DATLDS010000037.1:0-16920 GCA_035525735.1 Novosphingobium sp. | reverse complement strand
GGGCCACCGCCAGGGTCTGCTGCCAGGTGATGAAGAACGGGTTGAACAGCGTGTAGGTGAGGAACATGCCCGCGGCGATGATCGCCAACGCGCGCGTGAACTTGGCCTGGTGACGGCGCTGGTCGAGCCGGTAGCGCGCCTCGACCGCGAGATCGGGGAATTGCTGAAACAGCAGCGCTGACAGCCCGGCCATTCGCGTCCCCTGTCGCCGCAGCCACCGACCCGAGGCGTCCGGCGGACGGGAGTGTCGACGATGGGCGGCTCAAGTCAAGCGCCCGGGCTACGACTCAGCTGGCGCTGAGGTCGAGATCGTAGATCGAGGTCTCGCCCACGCCCTTGAGGAAGGCGCTGCGCGGCGGACCGAACGGATAACTGTCGCGCGTCGCTTCCCACACCGAGTGGCTGACCGCGATACCGTCGGCACCGACGCTGTCCTGGAGACGCGCGGCGAGATTCACGGTGTGGCCCCAATAGTCATAAGTGAGCTTCTTGGTGGCGATCACCCCGCCGATCGCCGGACCGCTGGCGATGCCGATGTGGAGGCGCAGCGTGACGTCGAACGCGCGACCGGCTTCGAGCGCCTGGCCGCGCAGGAACACCGCGAAGTCGACCGCCGCCTTGGCCGGACGCGGCGGCTTGGTCATTGCCCCGGCCACCGCCATGTACGCGTCGCCAATGGTCTTGACCTTTTCGAGGCCGAACAGATCGGTCCCGCGATCCGCGCGCTCGAAAAAGGAATTGAGAAGCTCGACGATGCGGCTGGGACCCAGCTTTTGGGACATCGGGGTGAAGCCGACGAGGTCGACGAACACCACGACGATGTCGTCATAGCTGTCGGCGACCGCCTCGTTCTGCTTGAGCCGCTCGGCGATCGGGGCGGGCAGCATGTTGGCGACCAGCCGATCCGACTTCGCGCGCTCGGCGTCGAGCTGGGCCTGCGCCAGAAACGTCGCGCGCGCCTTGCGGTCCATCGCAAAGTTGAGGAAGGCCACGATGAGCACGAAGAAGACGTAGTTCTGCATCGTGTGCGCGACGACGTCGATCGGGTAGGCGCGGAAGACCAGCACCGCCGCGAGATAGGCGATGGAAGCGAGCGCGAGGCCGAGGTAGGCAACGACCGCGGCGGTGAAGTTGAGGCAAGCGAACGCCATCGACAGCATCAAGCTGTAGCAAAGCTGGGCGTTGAACGACCAACCCGTGGAGTGCGTCGCGGCGATCCTCCCGACCGACTGATAAAGCGAAGGCTGCAGGCTGACGTAGAGCGCGACCTCGGCCCACCACGCATCGACATAGATCGGCCGGCGCACGACCCAGGCGTAGGCCAGCAGGATCGGCACGAACGCCGCCTGGTCCCTCACCACGCCGAGTGCGGTGCGGAGATCGAACGTGGCGAAGGCGACGATCCAGTAAAGCGCGATGCATGCGGCGCCGAACTGGATCATCCGCACCGTGAACCACGCCTGGCGGCCGCGCTGCTCCTGGCGATAGCGGCGCTCGAGGGCAGGCGTCGGAAGGCGTAGCGCCAGCAGGAGTCGCGACAGCCGCATCGGCGCCCCCCTCGGAGTCGTGCGACCGCAGCGATGCTCCGGCTATCGACCGATCGAGTCAAGGAAGCGGTCGCTAGCGCGCGCGTTCGAGCTCAGTGTCCGGCTTGCGCCCCCCGCTCGAGCCCCGATGCGGCCAGTTGCTCATCGATCTGAGCCAACAAGCGGTCGAGCCCGGGCTGGTCGTCGCTTTCGGCGCGGGCGACGAGCACGTCCTGCGTGTTCGAGGCGCGCAGCAGCCACCAGCCGTCGGGGGTCGAGACGCGCACCCCGTCGGTACCATCGACGTCGGCATCGGTGGCCGATAAGCGCGTTCTTACCTCGTCGATCACCGCGAACTTGCGGCTCTCGTCGACCTGGAAGCGCAGTTCGGGGGTGTTGACCAGCGGCGGCATCTCGGAGCGCAACTCGGTCACCGACTTGCCCAGCCGCGCCGACGCCGCGATCAGCCGGATCGCGGCGTAAAGCGCGTCGTCGTAGCCGTAGTAATCGTCGGCGAAGAACACGTGCCCGCTCATCTCCCCCGCGAGCGGAGCTCCGGTTTCCTTCATTTTGGACTTAATCAGGCTGTGCCCGGTCTTCCACATCAGCGGCCGTCCACCAAGTTCGGAAACCCTGTCGAACAACGCCCGCGAAGCCTTTACGTCGGCAATAATCGTCGATGCAGGGCGCTTTCGCAGCAGATCCTCGGCGTAGATCATCAGCAGCTGGTCGCCCCAGATCACCCGCCCCTTGCCGTCGATCGCCCCGATGCGATCGCCGTCGCCGTCGAAAGCCACTCCGAAATCGAGCCGCTTGGCCGCGACGAGCGCGCGCAAGTCGGCGAGGTTCTTCTCCTCGGTAGGATCAGGATGATGGTTGGGAAAATTCCCGTCGACTTCGGTGAACAGCGTGAAGTGCTCCCCTGGGAGCCGGGCGACGAGCGCCTCGAGCGCGGGGCCCGCCGCGCCGTTGCCCGCGTCCCAGCCGATCCGAAGAGCGGACAGCTGATCGTCCCCGATCCCGGCGATCCCTTCAATCAGCCGGTCGATGTAGGCGTCCATCACCTCGCGGGTCTCGCTGGTCCCGACGCCCGAGGCCCAGGCGCCGGCTTCGGCCATCCGGCCGAGCTCGGCGATGTCCTCGCCGAAGAACGGCCGGCCCTGAAATACCATCTTGAAGCCATTATAATTGGCGGGATTGTGGCTGCCGGTTATCTGAATGCCGCCATCCACGTCTTCGGCTGAAGCCTCGGCATAATAGAGCATCGGGGTCGGCCCCATGCCGACCCGCACGACGTCGCAACCGCTCGCGTTGAGGCCTTCGATCAGCGCGTGCTCGAGCATCGGCGAGCTGATCCGGCCGTCGTAGCCGACCGCCACGCGCTTGCCCCCCGCCTCGACCAGCAGGCTCGCGAACCCGCGCCCGATCGCGCGCGCGTCGTCCGCGCCGAGCGTCTCGCCGATGATCCCGCGGATGTCGTATTCGCGCAGCGTGGTGGGGTGGAAAGTGTGAGTCATGGCTTCGCCCTAAAGACACAAACCCATTCGTGTCGAGCGCAGTCGAGACACGTTGCGTGTGGTTCGATACCGGCGCGGTGTCTCTCGACCTCGCTCGAGACGAACGGATGTTGGATTAAGCGCGAGGGGGCGAACCGTTCCCCGGCAACCTCGCCAGCAGCAAGTCGCGCGCCGCGTTGGCTTCATGCACCCGCTCGTTCGAGCCGCCGCGGTCGGGATGGACGTCGGCGATGACCCGGCGGTGCGCTTCGACGATCTGGTCCCGCGTCGCCTCGCGGCTCACGCCCAGCACGGCCCGCGCTTGCGCCTCGTCGGCCGATCGGTCAGCCGCCTTGAGCAGCTCCCACGGCCAACGCCCGGCGAGCATCCGACAGGCGACGCTGGCCAGCAGCGCGAGCCACAGCAGCTTGATCATGCGGCGCGCCCGGCGAGCGCGAGCTCGGGCTCGCGCTGCGGCGGCATCGGCAGGTTGAGCCCGGCGACGAGCGCGCGCAGCTCCTGCCGGGCAACGAGGTGGCTGGTGCCGAGCTCGC
This sequence comes from Novosphingobium sp., assembly GCA_035525735.1. Classification (GTDB taxonomy): domain Bacteria; phylum Pseudomonadota; class Alphaproteobacteria; order Sphingomonadales; family Sphingomonadaceae; genus Novosphingobium. Next base: position 13,344 of record DATLDS010000037.1, on the reverse strand, counting down.
CGAGCTGGCCCTTGTCGAGCAGCGTCAGCCCCGAGGGGAACAGCTCGCGGTAGATCACGCGCTCGGACAGGCCTTGTGCGATGCGGAAGCCGACGCGCTTCGACAGCTCGGTGAGCGCCTGGTCGAGCCGGCGCATGTTGCGCATCTCGACGTGGCCCGAGCGGTTGCGGACCACCACCCAGTCCATCTGGCGTCGGCCTTCGGCGATCGCGGTCATCGCCCGCGTCTTGCGCGCCTCCCAGATCAGCTCGGCGTAGAACGACAGCTTGCGGACCTTGAAGGTTTCGGCGTCGACCTGGCCGATCAGGTCGAAGTCGACGAAGCTGTCGTTCAAGGGCGTGACCAGCGTGTCGGCGCGGGTGGCGACGTGGCGCGCGAACGCGTCGTCGCGGCCGGGAGTGTCGAAGACGAGGAAATCGTGGCCCTCGCCCATCTCGTCGGACAGCGCGTCGAGCGCCTCGACGGTCTCGCCGCCGAACACCGCGAAGCTCGCGCCGGGCAACCGGATCGCGCGGCGGCGCTCGGTCTCGGCGCGGTTCTCGAGGTAGCGGTGAAGCGTGCGCTGGCGCGCGTCGAGGTCGATCGCGGCGACCCGGGCGCCCTGGTAGGCGAGCGCGACCGCGACGTGGACCGCGGTGGTCGACTTGCCGGTGCCGCCCTTTTCGTTGGCGAAGACAATACGGTGAGGATCCGACATGCGTTGCGAACTTTCTCCCGCGCGGTAGAGCTTTAGTCCGGAACGGAGCGCGCGTGCAAACCATCGACAGCCTCGAACGGTTGAGAACCGCGCGCGCGGGCTTGGGCGGAACGCTCGCGCTGGTCCCGACGATGGGCGCGCTGCACGAAGGCCACCTGACGCTGGTGCGCGAGGCAAGGAAGCGCGCCGACGCGGTCGCCGTCTCGATCTTTGTCAACCCGCGCCAGTTCGGCGCCAACGAGGACCTCGACGCCTATCCCCGCCGGCTCGCGCGCGACGCGGCGCTGCTCGAGGCCGAGGGCGTCGACCTGGTGTGGGCGCCGACCGCGGCGGCGATGTATCCGCCGGGCTACGCCACCAACGTTTCGGTCGAGGGGGTAAGCGAGGGGCTGTGCGGCGCGGCGCGGCCCGGGCACTTCGACGGCGTCGCGACGGTGGTGTGCAAGCTGTTCAACCAGGTCGAGGCGGACGTCGCGCTGTTCGGCGAGAAGGACTGGCAGCAGCTCGCGGTGATCCGCCGCATGGCGCGCGACCTCGACCTGCCGCGTCCGCGCGAGATCGTCGGCGTGCCGACCGTGCGCGAGGCCGACGGGCTCGCGTTGTCCTCGCGTAACGCTTATCTGTCGCCCGACGATCGCGCCCGTGCGGCGGCTCTGCCGGCGGCGATGCGCGAGACGATCGCCGAAATCGAGGGAGGCGCGGCGGTGCCCGAGGCGCTCGCCGCGCTGACCGCGGAGCTGCTCTCCGCGGGCTTCGCGTCGGTCGACTACGCCGAGCTGCGCGACGCCGAAACGCTTGCTGCGCTGTCGGCGCGTCCGAGCGCGCCGGCGCGGCTGCTGGTCGCGGCGCGGATCGGCGGGACGCGGCTGATCGACAACATGGGGCTTGGATGAGCGACATGGACGAGCTGAACGAACGCCGGATCGAGACCGTGCGGCGCCACATGGCGCTCGAGATCACGCACGAGTGGGACGCGGTGATCGCCACGTTCGCGCACCCGCGCTACGAATTGCTCGGTCCGGGCACGGTGTTCGACGGCGAAGCCGAGGTCCGTCGTTATTTCGAGCTCTCGCGAATCCCATTTCCCGACCAGGCCAACGAAGTCGTCGCGATCGCCGCGGACGGCGACACGGTGCTCGTCGAGTTCTGGCTCACCGGCACCCACCTTGGGCCCCTGCGCCTCGCCGAGCGCACGATCGCGCCGACCGGGCGGGCCTTTCGCGTGCGGATGGCGGCGAGCTTCGCCTTCGCGACCGGCACCGACAAGATCGTTTGCGAGCGGCCGTATTACGATCCGGCAGCGGTGCTGCGCGCGCTCGACCTGGCGTGAACTGGAGCGGGTAAGGGGAATCGAACCCCTCTAGCTAGCTTGGAAGGCTAGTGCATTACCACTATGCTATACCCGCGTTCCGGCGGCGCGATTGCCACGATGCAGCGTGCATCGTCAACCGCGCTGGCGACCCTCAAGACAAGCGGATACGGTTGGCCCGCGCCCGGCGCGTATAGAGATTGAGCGCCTGACGCGTGGCGAAAGCCGGGTCCACGCTCAAAGTGCCGGTCAGCATCGCGGTTTGGAGCTCGAGCGCGGCGGAGAGCTTCTCGGTCACCATCAGGCGGGTTTCGCGGCCGCTCCAATCGCGCCCCATCGCCAGTTTGACGGTGCGCAATGCGATCACCGCGGACGCTTCCGCGGTGAGGGTCCAGGCTTCGATGCCGGCGGCGAGCCACGACTGGGAGAGCGATGGGAGCATGATCATCCTTTGCGACGAGGGGACGCGATAGGCGAAGCGGGGCGCGCGGGCGAATGGATTGCGCGCGCCATGCTCAACTCAGCATCGGCTCCATCCCCGGCTCGGCCTTGGCCATCGCCGCGCGGTAGGCCGGACGCTCGCCGATGCGCTTGAGGTAAGCGCTCGTGTTGGGCAGGCCTTCGAGCTTGGCGTTGCGGAACGCGCGGCTGGTGGTGAGGATATAGACCATCATGATGTCGGCGGTGGTCAGTTCGCGACCGCCGAAGAAATCGGCCTCGCCCAGCCGTTGCTCGACCATCTCCCAGCAGCGCCGCGCGCGTTCGCCGACGAAGCCGGCGGCCGGGTCGCCCCCGGCGAACGTCACCGCGAGCTGCATCATCAGCGTCGCCATGAACGTGCCGTTCGACCAGTGGAACCAGAACAGGTGGTCGGCGAAGTCGGCGTCGCCGGTGGCCGGGACGAGCTTGCCGTTGCCGTACTTGGCGACGATGTAGTCGCAGATCGCCCCGCTTTCGCCGAGCACCAGGCCGTCGTCCTCGATCACCGGAGCGATCCCCATCGGGTGGAGCGACTTGTATTCGTCGGGCGCCATGCGGTTGTCGGCGCGACGGTCGTAGCGCTTGACCGCGTAATCGAGGCCGAGCTCCTCGCACAGCCAGACGATCCGTTCGGACTGCGAGATTCCGAGGTGATGAACGGTGAGCATGCGCGGTCTCCTTCGGCGAGGCCGGTGAGAGCGCTTCATGCCCCCGCGGCGCGGCCCTTAGTGGTTGCCCTTCTTGCCGCGCCAGACGTTCTGGTAAGCGAAGTAGGCGAGCGTGGTGAGCACGATCAGGAACAGCACCACCGGCCACCCGGTCTGGTTGCGCTTGGCCAGCTTGGGCTCGGCGGTCCAGACGAGGAACGCCGCCACGTCGCGCGCCATCGTCTTGACGGTCGACGGCGTGCCGTCGCCGAACGTCACTTGGCCCGCACCGGTCAGCGGCGGGGCCATCGCCAGGTTGAGGTTGGCGAAATAGGGATTGTAGTGCGTGTTCGGCGGGCTCTTGGCGTCGGGAAACTCCTTGAGCAGCCTGGCGGGCTGGCCCTGATAGCCGGTCAGCAGCGAATAGACGTATGCCGGGCCATCGTGGCGCGCCTTGGTCATCAGCGACAAGTCGGGGGGAATCGCGTTGTTGTTGGCGGCGCGCGCGGCGATGTCGTTGGCGAACGGCTTGGGGAAGTAATCGGTGGCGAGGCCGGGGCGGGTGTTGACCTCGCCGGTGTTGGGATCGACCCCGGGAACCTGGAAGCCCGCGGCGATCGCCTTCACCTCGGCCTCGTTGTAGCCGAGCTGGGCAAGATCGCGGAACGCCACGAGGCGCAGCGAGTGGCACGCCGAGCAGACTTCCTTGTAGACCTGGAAGCCGCGCTGGAGCTGCTGCTTGTCGAACTTGCCGAACGGCCCGTCGCTGGCCAGCGCCAGCTCCTTGGGGTGCTTGTGGAAAGCATGCTCGGCGGTCTCCGCCGCGGGCTCGGTGATCGCGGTGTAGGCGCCGTTGGCGAACGACCACAGCAGCGCGAAGACGAAGAACAAGCCGACCAGGGGACCAAGCAGACGGACCATAGCGTTTTCTCGTGTTCCGGTTGGCGGCTTAAGCGACGGGGATCGGATCGGCGGTGGGCGGCAGGTCGCCGGCGCGGGTCGCGACGGCGGCGGGCTTGAGCATCGCCTTGTCGTCCTCGCCGAGCACCGCCTCGGTGATCGAGAACGGCATCGGCTCGGTTCGTTCGATCGACGACACGATCGGCAGGATGATGAGGAAGTGCGCGAAGTAGTAGATCGAGGCGATCTGGCTGATCATCACATAGGGCTCGGACGCCGGCGAACCTCCGCAATACCCGAGCACGACGATGTCGAGCAGGAGGACGTAGAAGAACTTGCGGAACAGCGGGCGATAATGCCCCGAGCGCACCGGCGAGGTATCGAGCCAGGGTAGGAAGAACAACAGCAGGATCGCGCCGAACATCGCCATCACGCCCATCAGCTTGGCCGGGATGAAGAAGAAGTCCGAGGTGAACGCGCGCAGGATCGCGTAGAACGGCCAGTAATACCACTCGGGCACGATGTGCGCCGGGGTGCTCAGCGGGTTGGCCGGGATGTAGTTGTCGGGGTGCCCGAGCGCGTTGGGCAGGAAGAACAGCATGATCGAGTAGAGCACCAGGAACGCGCCCAGTCCGAAGCCGTCCTTGGCGGTGTAGTACGGGTGGAACGGCACGGTGTCGCTCGCCGACTTGACCTCGATCCCCGTGGGGTTCGACGAGCCGGGGATGTGCAGCGCCCAGATGTGGAGGATGACCACCGCGGCGATCACGAACGGCAGCAGGAAGTGCAGGCTGAAGAAGCGGTTGAGCGCGGCGTTGTCGGGCGCGAAGCCGCCGAGCAGCCACTGCTGCAACGGCTCGCCGACGAGGGGAATCGCGCTGAACAGCCCGGTGATGACCTTGGCCCCCCAGAAGCTCATCTGCCCCCAGGGGAGGACGTAGCCCATGAACCCGGTCGCCATCATCAGCAGGTAGATGACCACGCCGAGCAGCCAGATCATCTCGCGCGGGGCCTTGTAGCTGCCGAAGAACAAACCTCGGAACATATGGATGTAGACCACCACGAAGAACGCGCTGGCGCCGTTGGCGTGCGAATAGCGCAGCAGCCAGCCCCAGTTGACGTCGCGCATGATGTGCTCGGTCGAATCGAACGCGACCAGCGCGTTGGGTGCGTAATGCATCGCCAGGATCACGCCGGTGACGATCTGGAGCACCAGGCAGAAGCCCGCGAGGACGCCGAAATTCCACCAGTAGTTGAGGTTGCGCGGCACCGGATAGCCGGCGCCGACCGCGTTGTAGACGAAGCGCGGCAGCGGCAGCTTCTCGTCCAGCCACTGCATGAAGCCGTTTTGCGGCCGGTATTCGTTCGCCCAGGGAAAGCTCATGTGCGGGTCCTCAGCCGATCTTCACGACGGTGTCGGAGACGAAGGCGTATTCGGGGACTTCGAGGTTCTTGGGCGCGGGACCTTTGCGGATCCGCGCCGCGGTGTCGTAGGCCGAGCCGTGGCACGGGCAGAAGTAGCCGCCGAACTCGCCCTTGATCTCGCCCTCGGCGGCGCCGAGCGGAACGCAGCCGAGATGGGTGCAGACCCCCATCGTGATCAGCCAGTTCTTCTTGCCTTCCTTGGTCCGCTGGCCAAGCGTCTCGGGATCCCGCAGGCCGTCGACCGCGACCTTGTCGGCGGCGGCGATCTCGGCCGGGGTGAGGTTGCGGATGAACAGCGGCTGCTTGCGGAACACCGCCTTGATCGCCTGGCCCGGCTGGATCGACGAGATGTCGACCTCGGTCGAGCTCTCGGCGAGGACGTCGGCCGACGGAGCCATCTGGCTGATCAGCGGATAAAGCGCGGCGACCCCGCCGATCCCGGCGAACGTCACCGCGGCGGTGTTGATGAAATCGCGCCTGCGCACGCCATCGGACCCAACGGCGGTTGCGCCATCCTCGGCGACCACCGGGGGCGTTTCCAAGCTCGCCTCGTGTGCCATTCGAAACCCTTGCCGCTTGCCGGCCGGCGCTCTCGCCCCGGCCCGAAATTGACTTATCTGGCGCGCTTCAGGTTAGCCCCCTGCCGCCCGGCCCACGCCGCCCGAAAGCCTCGCGCAAAGCCCTGCTTGGCGGGCCTGATAGACACGGGGGCCGCGCTTGCCAACAGCATTTTCGGTCGCTCCGGTTGCGTCCCGCGCAAGTGCGCGACGGCGCACGCGCCGTCAGAATCCGGCGAGGTCGGGCCAGCCCGGCGCGGCGAGCCCCATGACCTTGAACAGCGCACCCATCCCGGCGTTTGCGGTGAGCCGCGTGAGGCCTTCGCGGACCGCTTCGGCCTCGCCGGGCGCGACCGCGGCGAGCGCGGCGGCGCGCGCCTCGATCCCCAGCATCGCCAGGAACCGGCCTTGCTCGACGGTGCCCAGCCAGCGCGCGCCGCGCGCCTCGGCCACCGCGGCGAGCGCGGCGAAATCGACGTGCGCGGTGAGGTCGGCCTCGCCCGGCGCGGCGAACGGGTCGAGCTTGCGGTGCGCGCGCACCGCCTGGAGTGTGCTGCCGAGCCGCGGTGCGACGTGGCCGTAATCGACGATCAGCGCCGCCCCGCCCCGGCGAGCGAGTCGATCGGCGAGGTCGCCGACGATCGCCGCGGCGGCGGGACAGGTCTCGAGGATCGCGCCTTCGGACGCCCCGACCCATTCCTCCGGCACCGCCGCGTCCATCGGCGGCGCGCCCGCGACGAACACGAAGCGATCCGCCTCGAGCGCGACCATCCGCTCGCGCCAGCCCTCGCCGGTCCTGACCAGCTGGCGCACCGGCAGCGCGTCGACGAACTCGTTGGCGACGAGCATGATCGGCGCATCGCCCGGGACGGTCTCGAGGCCGTCGTGCCAGCTCGCCCCCGGGTGCAGCTCGCGTTGGACGTCGCGCAACGGCGCACTCGCTTCGACGAAGTGGACCGACGGATCGAGCCCGAACCGCCGCATCGCGCGACACGCGTCGCGCGCCAGTGTGCCGCGCCCCGGCCCGAGCTCGACATAACGTACGCCTGACGGCGATCCCGCGCGCCGCCAGGCATCGGCGAGGCACACCCCGATCAACTCGCCGAACATCTGGCTGACCTCGGGCGCGGTGACGAAATCGCCCGCCGAACCCAGCGGATCGCGCGTGGCGTAATAGCGCGCGTTGCTATCGGCCATGAACCGCGCGACGCTGATCGGCCCGGTCGCCGCGATCAGCCGCGCGAAGCTTTGCCCCAGCGGGGTCGGGCTCACGCCGCGGCGGGAGCCGTCGTGCCGCGCCCGAGCATCGGCCGGCGCAGCGCGCGGATCAGGAAGAACCCCCCGACCAGCATCAGCGGGATCGTCAGCCACTGGCCCATCGACAGCCCGGTGCGCGCGGCGAACTCGGCGAGCTGCGCATCGGGCTCGCGGAAGAACTCGACGGTGAAGCGCGCGAGCGCGATCAGCAGCGTGAACGTGCCGACCAGCAGTCCCGGGCGCCAGCGCGCCTCGCTCCTCCAGAACAGCCAGAGCATCACGATCATCAGCAACAGCCCCTCGAGCCCCGCCTCGTAAAGCTGGCTCGGGTGGCGCGGCAGGTCACCCGCGCCGGGGAAGACCATCGCCCACGGCACGCGGCTTTCCGCGACGCGGCCCCACAGCTCGCCGTTGACGAAGTTGGCGAGCCGCCCGAACATCATCCCGAACGGCACGCAGACCGCGATGTAATCGCACAATCGCAGGAACGAGAGCTGGTTGCGCCGGGCGACCCAGGCGATCGCCAGCACCACCCCGGCGAGCCCGCCGTGGAAGCTCATCCCCCCTTCCCACAGCTTGAGCACGTCGAGCGGGTGGCTCCACAACTCGGGCGCGTAGAACAGCGTGTAGCCGAGCCGTCCGCCAGCGATGATCCCGAGCGTCGAATAGAAGAACAAGTCGTCGGCGTGGCGCTGCGCCATCGGCGCGCCGGGCGCCTTGATCATCCGCGTCAGGTGCCAATAGCCGAGCAGTATCCCGGCGAGGTAGGCGAGGCTGTACCACTTGAGCGTGAAGAACCCGAGGTCGAGCGCCACCGGCGACAGCCCGAGCTCCTCCCAGCGGAGCGGCTGGCGCACCGCCGAGCCAGCGGCGGCGGCCACGCTTCCGAATAGTGACAGCACCCGGCTAACTCCCTAGATAAGCTGAATTGCGACCCCAACAGGGGCGCGATGTCCACGCGGCGGCGGCTTTAGGCAGTGCCGGGGCGGCAAGCAAATCCAATTGGGCAATCCAATTGGGCAAATCCAAATCGGGCACGCGCGAGGGTGGGGAAGAACTGCACATGCCGAGCCAACTCGATCTCGATCTCGAACGCGCTTTCGAGCGCCACTATGCGCCGGGCGGGCTGCTCGAGACCGCGCCGTTCCGGGTCGAGCGGTTCGGCGTCGAGATGCCCGTGCTGGTCCAGTCGCCGCCCTCGCTGCCGCCGTATTTCGAGCATTTCAGCGCCGTCAACGCCGACAAGGAGTTCATCGTCGACGGCGCGATCCGGCTGACCTTCGACGAGGCTTACGGGGCGGCGCGCATCGCCGCGGGCGGGCTGGTCGCGGGGCACGGCCTTCAGCGCGGCGAGTTCGTCGGCATCGCCGCGCGAAACTCGGCCAACTGGATCGTCGCCTACATGGCGGTGGTGATGGCGGGCGGCTGCGCGACGCTGCTCAACGGCTGGTGGCAGGGCAGCGAAATGGCCGAAGGCATCCGCCTCGGCCCGTGCCGGCTGGTGATTGCCGACGAGGGCCGCGCGCGGCGCCTCGACGGGCTCGACCACGGGGCGGAGATCCTCGCGCTGCGCCACGACTGCCCGCCCGCCGAGGGGCTCGCCGCGCTCACCGCGCGCGGCGGCGGCGCCGACACCCCCTTGCCGGTGCTCGACGGCGACGACCGCGCGACGATGCTGTTCACCAGCGGATCGACCGGTCAGTCGAAAGGCGCGTGGTCCGACCATCGCGGCAAGACCCAGGCGACGATGAACTATCTCGCGCAGTCGATCGCGGTGCTCGGGCTGATGGAGGAGCGCGGGGAGCTGCCCTCGCTCCAGCCCTCGACGCTGGTCAACGTGCCGCTGTTCCACGTCACCGGCGAGGTGCCGCTGCTGCTCCAGAGCTACGCGCTGGGGCGCAAGCTGGTGCTCATGCCCAAGTGGGACGCGCGCGAGGCGATGCGGCTGATCGAGGCCGAGAAGTGCACCTATTTCGTCGGCGTTCCGCTGATGAGCTACGAGATCGCGACGCATCCCGAGCGCGACAGCTTCGACTTGTCGACCTGCGTGACCTTCGCGGCGGGGGGCGCGCCGCGCCCGATCGAGCACGTCAATCGCATCCGCGAGGCGCTGCCGCAAGGCTTCCCGATCATCGGCTACGGCCTGACCGAGACCAACGGGGTCGGCTGCGGCAACTTCAACGAGAACTACATCGCCAAGCCGACCAGCACCGGCCGCGCCTCGCCCCCGCTGGTCGAGCTCGGCATCCTTGACGATGCCGGGGCGGTGCTGGCGCAAGGGGCGATCGGCGAGATCTGCATCCGCTCGATCTGCAACTTCGTCGGCTATTGGCATAACGACGAGGCGACGCGCCAAGCGTTCACCCCCGACGGCTGGTTCCGCTCGGGCGACCTCGGCTACCTCGACGCCGACGACTACCTGTTCATTGTCGACCGCAAGAAGGACATCATCATCCGCGGCGGCGAGAACATCAGCTGCATCGAGGTCGAGGGTGCGATCTACGCGCACCCCGACGTCGCCGAGGCCAGCGTGTTCGGCCTGCCCGACGAGCGCTTCGGCGAGGTTCCGGCCGTTGTCTATCAGCCCGAAGACGGCCGCGACCTCGCCCCCGAGGACTTGCGCGCGTTCCTCCAGGGCCGGCTCGCCCCGTTCAAGATCCCGGCGCGCTACTGGCGCGTCGACGAACCGCTGCCGCGGCTCGGAACCGAGAAGGTCGACAAACGGGCGCTGCGCGAGAAGTACACCGCGCTGGTCGCCCAAGAAGGCTAAATGACGGAGCGCATCGCCAATCAGCGCGCGATCGTCGACCGGCGGGCGCTGGCCGAAGAGATCGCAGCGCTGTCCGCGCGCGAAGGCGCCAAATCGCGCGCCGCGGTGGTCGAGCTGCTGCGCACCGCGCTGGGCGAAGGCCGCGCCGAGCTCGCGCGACGGCTCGTCGCGCACCCTTCGGCGGGGCACGATTGCGCGGCCGGCGGGTCGTTCCTGATCGACCAGCTGGTCCGCGTGATCCACGATCATGTCGTCACCGACCTTTACCCGCTGGCCAACCGCAGCACCGGCGAGCGGCTCGCGATCATGGCGGTCGGCGGCTACGGCCGCGCCGAGATGGCGCCGCACTCGGACGTCGACATCGCCTTCCTCACCCCCGCCAAGCAGACGTCGTGGTGCGAGCAGGCGATCGAGGCAATGCTCTATTTTCTGTGGGACCTGGGCCTCAAGGTCGGCCATTCGAGCCGCTCGCTCGACGACACGATCCGCATGGCGCGCGCCGACCTGACGATCCGCACCGCGCTGCTCGAGGGGCGCTATGTGTGGGGCGACCGCGCACTATACGACGAATCGCGCAGCCGGTTCCGCGCCGAGGTGGTCGCCGGGACCGAGCGCCCGTTCGTCGCCGAGAAGCTCGCCGAGCGCAACGAACGGCACAAGCGCGTCGGCGACAGCCGCTACGTGGTCGAGCCCAACGTCAAGGAGGGCAAGGGCGGCCTGCGCGACCTCCACACGCTGTACTGGATCGGCAAGTACATCCACCGCGTGCGCGTCGCCGCCGAGCTGGTCGACGTCGGGCTGTTCAGCCGCGACGAGTATCGTGCGTTCCGCCGCGCCGACAACTTCCTCCTCGCGGTGCGCTGCCATCTCCACATGATCACCGGGCGCGCCGAGGACCGCCTGACCTTCGACCTCCAGCGCGAGGTCGCGGCGCGGATGCAGTTCGCCGACCGCCCGGGCAAGAGCGCGGTCGAGCGGTTCATGCAGTTCTACTTCCTCAACGCCAAGAAGGTCGGCTCGCTGACGGGCGTGTTCCTCGCCCAGCTCGACGAGCAGTTCGCGAGCAAGAACCGCGGCTGGTTCTCGGGCTTCCTGGTGCGCGGGCGCAAGGTCGGCGCGTTCCCGGTGCTGGGCGGCAAGCTTTCGGTCCCCGACGACGGGTTCTTCGCTGCGGACCCGGTGCGGTTGGTCGAGCTGTTCGCGACCGCCGACCGCGAGGGGCTCGAGGTCCATCCCGACGCGATGCGCCTGGCCGGGCGCGACGCCCGCCTGATCGACGCCGCGGTGCGCCGCGACCCGCGCGCCAACGCGCTGTTCATGGAGCTGCTGACCAGCCGCCACGATCCCGAGACCGCGCTGCGCTGGATGAACGAGGCCGGCGTGTTCGGCCGCTTCGTCCCCGACTTCGGCCGGGTCAATGCGCAGATGCAGTTCGACATGTACCACCACTACACCGTCGACGAGCACACCATCCGCGCGATCGGGCTGCTCGCCCAGATCGAGAAGGGCGAGCTCGACGAGGATCATCCGCTGACTTCGGGGATCATCCCCAAGCTGCTCTCGCGCCGCTCGCTGTACGTCGCGGTCCTGCTTCACGACATCGCCAAGGGCCGCGGCGGCGATCACTCGGTGCTCGGCGCCGAGGTCGCGTCGCGGCTGTGCCCGCGGCTTGGATTGTCCGACGGCGAGACCGAACTGGTGGCGTGGCTGGTGCGCTTTCACCTGCTGATGAGCGCGACCGCGTTCAAGCGCGACCTCGCCGACTGGAAGACGATCGCCGACTTCATCGCCCAAGTGCAGTCGATCGAGCGGCTGCGCCAGCTGCTGGCGCTGACCGTGGTCGACATCCGCGCGGTCGGGCCGGGCGTGTGGAACAGCTGGAAGCGCCAGCTGCTGGGCGACTTGTACCTCGCCGCCGAGGAGATGCTGCGGCTCGGCCACAAGGCGCACGGCCGCGCCGAGCGGGTGGCGGCGAAGAAGGAGGCGGTCGCCGCGCGCCTCGCCGAGCGCGCTCCGCTGGTCGGCACGGTCGGGCGGCAGCTCGGCGACGCCTACTGGATCGCCGAGCCCGAGGACATCGTCGCGCTCAACCTCCAGCAGATGGACCGCGCGCTGGGCGAGCCGCTGCGGGTCGAGGCCGAATACTATCCCGCGCGCGGGGCGACGCTGGTGACGGTGATCGCCGCCGACCATCCGGGGCTGTTCTATCGCATCGCCGGGGGCATCCACCTCGCCGGCGGGAACATCATCGACGCGCGCATCCATACCGCCCGGAACGGCACCGCGGTCGACAACTTCCTCGTCCAGGACCCGCTCGGCCGGCCGTTCAACGAAGGCCAGCAGATCGAGCGGCTCGAGCGCTCGATCGCCGACGCGCTCGCCAACCGGATCAAGCTGGTCCCGCAACTGGCCGCGCGCCCGTTCGCCCGGCCGCGCGCCGAGGCGTTCGAGGTTCGCCCGATCGTGGTGTTCGACAATCAGGCCTCGAACCGCTTCACGGTGATCGAGGTCGGCGCGCGCGACCGCCCGGCGCTGCTCAGCCGCCTCGCCCGCGCGCTGTTCGAGGCCAAATTGATTGTCCATTCGGCGCACATCGCCACGTACGGCGAGCGCGCGGTCGACACGTTCTACGTCACCGATCTGCTCGGCGGGAAAGTCGAGGGCGAGGGGCGGCTCAAGACGATCGAGAAGAAGCTGCTCGAAACGGCGCATGACCCGGGCGCGGCGGCGGTGGCGGCGTGAGCGGGCGATAATTCTGCGACAGGAGATGCGTATGCCGGTGCTGGGAATGGGGGGATACTTCTTTCGCGCGAACGACCCCGTCGCGCTCAAGGCGTGGTACCGCGAAAAGCTGGGCGTCGGCGGGGGCATGGGGACCGACCCGGCCACCGGGCAAAGCAACGAGTGGGTGTGGCACACCGCCGCCGGGCCGATGGTGTTCGAGCCGTTCAAGGCCGACACCGACTATTTCGCCGCAGACAAGCAGGCGATGATCAACTTGCGGGTGAGCGACCTCGACGACCTGCTCGCCTCGCTGCGCGGCGCCGGGGTCGAGATCGCCCGTGAGGAGACGATGGACGGGGTCGGCCGCTTCGCCCGCGTCCACGACCCCGAGGGCAACCCGATCGAGTTGTGGGAACCCAGCGCCGGATAGGAGGGCTCGCCGATGCGCTATGCCATGATCTACGGAGCCATCGCCGGGCTCGGCGCGGTCACCGCGATCACCGCGACGATTCTGTTCGGCGAACACGGCCAGACCCATTCCGAATGGTTCGGCTACCTCGTCATGCTCGCGGCGCTGT
>DATLDS010000035.1:0-2840 GCA_035525735.1 Novosphingobium sp. | reverse complement strand
TCGCCGGTGTCGCGGCGCACGATCTTGCTCGTCGCGGTGATGAACACGCCCATCGCGACCACGCAGCCTTCGCCGACGATCACCCCCTCGACGATCTCCGAGCGCGCGCCGATGAAGCAGTCGTCGCCGATGATCGTCGGGTTGGCCTGCATCGGCTCGAGCACCCCGCCGATCCCGGTGCCCGCCGAAATGTGGCAGTTCCGCCCGACTTGCGCGCACGATCCGACCGAGGCCCAGGTGTCGATCATCGTCCCGTCGCCGACATGCGCGCCGATGTTGACGAAGCTCGGCATCAGCACGACGTTCTTGCCGACATGCGCGCCGCGGCGCACGATCGCGCCGGGCACCGCGCGGATTCCGGCTTCCCTGAACCGGTTTTCTCCCCAGCCGCTGAACTTGAGCGGAACCTTGTCGAACGATGGCGCCCCGGCCGAGCCGTAGTCCATGACCGCGTTGTCGTTGAGCCGAAACGACAGCAGCACCGCCTTCTTGAGCCACTGGTTGACGCGCCAGCCGCCGTTGCCGCCCTCAGCATCAGTGGCAGGCTCGGCGACACGGGCGTCACCGCTGTCGAGCAAGGCGAGCGCCTGCTCGACGCTCGCGCGCACGTCGGCGCTCGCGGGGGTCACCGTTTCGCGCGCTTCCCACGCGCGTTCGATCGCCGCTTCGAGTCCGCCGTGCATTGTTTCGGGTTTCCTTCGACAACCAGGCCCGGCCGCGCCAAGGGAGCGACGGGCGGAGGCGGATCGATAACCTCTGGTTATGCGTTGTCGATAAAAATCCCGCCGATGAGCGAGGGGGCCCCGCATGATGCCATTCAGCTTTGCGCCAGCGTCACCTGCTTACGGCGCCGGGGTTGAATTGGCAGAGGGCTCGCGAATGATCGGAACGCCTGGCTTGCGCCGCGTGCGAGCGGCCTTCGGCACCGCCTGCGCGGCCGCCGCGCTGCTGGCCGGATGCGGCGGCGGCGGGGGGGGAGGCGGCGTTCCGCCGATCAGCGCCCCGGCGCCGAGCCCGACGCCCACCCCGGTCCCGATGCCGAGCCCGACCCCCTCGCCGGTCCCGACGCCCGCCCCGTCGCCGAGTCCGGCCCCCGCGCCGACCCCCACCCCCCCGCCGACCTCGAGCTTCGACACCGCCGAATACCGTCAGTCGGACGGTCCCGCGTTCCATCGCGCGATCCCCGCTTGGCAGGCGGGCGCGACCGGGAGCGGGGTGACGCTGGCGATCATCGACACCGGAATCGATATCAACAGTCCCGAGTTCGCCGGCCGCATCTCGCCCGCCTCGGCCGACGTCGCGGGCGGGGGGCGGTCGATCAAGGGTGAGGACGACCACGGCAACCAGATCGCGCTGATCGCGGCGGCCGCGCGCAACAACACCGGCATCCTAGGCATCGCGTTCAACGCGACGATCCAGGTGCTGCGCGCGGACGCGCCCGGGACTTGCGCCACCGAGACGCCGAGTGACCCCAAGTCGGGCTGCAAGTTCAACGACAACTCGATCGCGGCGGGAGTGAACCGCGCGGTCGATTCCGGCGCGCGGGTGATCAACCTGTCGATCGGCGGTTCGCCGATCAACGATACCTTGCGCGCCGCGATCGCGCGCGCCGCGGCCGCCGGCGTGGTCGTCGTGGTGGCGGCGGGAAACGCCGGCGACAGCACCGACCCGGCGGACAATCCCAACCAGCCCGACCCGTTCGCGTCGAGCACGCTCGCGGCAGGCAACGGCAACGTGATCATCGCCGGTTCGGTCGATTCGAACGGCGTGATCTCGAGCTTCAGCAACCGCGCGGGAAACAACGCCACCTTTTATCTCAATGGCTTGGGCGAGGATGTTTGCTGCGTTTATGACAATGGCGCGCTGAGGATCACCACCGACAGCCAGGGCCGGCGGTTCGTCACCGTGGTCAGCGGGACGAGCTTCTCGACCCCGCAGATCGTCGGCGCCGCGGCGCTGCTCGCGCAGGCGTTCCCCAACCTCACCGGGCTGCAGATCGTCGACCTGTTGCTGCGCACCGCGCGCGACGCGGGCGCGCCGGGAACCGACGCGACTTACGGCCGCGGCATCCTCGACATTGCCAACGCCTTCGCGCCGCAAGGCACCGCGCGGCTGGCGGGCTCGAGCGCGCTGCTGCCGCTCGGCGACGACGTGCTGGTCACCGGTGGAGCGATGGGCGACGCGGGCGGGCAAGGCGCGCTCGGCGCGGTGATCCTCGACGGCTACTCGCGCGCTTACGCGATCGACTTCGCGCGGTCGCTGCGCAGCGCCGAGGTCGAGCCGCGCCTGACTTCGGCGCTCGCGAGCGAGACGCGCAGCCTCGCCGCGGGCAACGACCGCCTCGCGCTGGCGTTCACTGTCGACGGACGCCAGCGCTCGAGCTGGATCGCGCCGTTGCGGATCGGCCGCGAGGATGCGCAAGCCGCCAAAGTGCTCGCCGCGCGGGTCACCGCGCGGATCGCCCCGGGCAAGCAGGTCGGCTTCGCGTTCCGCCAGGGCGCCGACGGGCTGACCGCGCAGCTCCAGGGCGCGCGCTCGCCCGCGTTCCTCGTCGCCTCCGCTCCCGGCGAGGACCTGGGCTTCGACGCCGCCAACCGCACCGCGTTCGCCTATCGTCAGACGCTTGGCGGGCTGGGCGTGTCGCTCAGCGCCGAAGCCGGGGATGCGCTCACCGCGCCGGTGCGCTTCGCCGACACGCTGCGCAGCCGGCGCGAGGCTGAGCGCATGACGCGGCTCGGCGTCGCGCTCGACATGCGCTGGGGCGCGCTCGACACGGGGCTCGGCGTCTCCCTGCTGCGCGAGGACCGCACCGTGCTCGGCGCGCGGTTCCACGACGCGTT
>DATLDS010000014.1:0-6227 GCA_035525735.1 Novosphingobium sp. | reverse complement strand
CGGGCGCGGACGTTACCGCGTGACCGAGGAGGCGCAGCGCGTGCTCGGTTGCCGGCCGTACAGCAACTTCAACCTGGTCGGCGCGGCGCAAGTCGGCAAGTCGAGCCTGACGGGGATGCGCGTGCTCCATCGGCTTGCGGGCAAGCTGCCCGTCTGGCCGTTCGACCCGCTGCCCGCGTCGGGCTCGGTGGTGGTCGAAATCTACACGACGATCGCCGCGCTGGCCGCCGGGCGCAGCGCGGGCCGTTCGAAGATGTTGAGCATCAACGCTCTCAATCAGGCCTTGGCGAATCTGGGCAGCGCTCCCGTGCACGGCGAAGGCGCGATCGACGATCACCGGAGCGACGCGCTGCTGACCGCCGCGTGGCTGCGCCATGTCGCGCACGATCCCGCGCTGTGGGACCCGCGTGGGCTCGACGCGGTGCGCCACACCGAAGGCTGGACCTTCGGCGCGCGCTGACGCAAAGCTGGCGCCCACGCACTTGGCGGGCCGGCTTAGCTCAGTTGGTAGAGCACCTGATTTGTAATCAGGGGGCCGGGGGTTCGAATCCTCCAGCCGGCACCAGCGTTATCCCGCCAAAACTCAACCAAACGCGGAACGGCGGCGGCGCAGCGCGGGAATGAACGCCGCCGCGACCAGCCCGAGCACGCCCGCGGCGAGGGCCGCCGCCGCGCGGGGGTTTTCGCGCGCACGGCGCTTGGCCTGCTTGGCCAGGCTCGAGCCCTGCCTGGCGAGGCGCGAGCCCTCGTCGCCGGCGAAGCGGCTGAGGCGAGTGGCCTGCTCGCCGGCCCAGCGCGACCATTCGTCGAACAGCTCGGCATAGCGGTCCTGGCGGGTGGGCTCAGGCTCGGCACGGGCATGAGGCATGGCGGAGTTGGGGATGCTCGACACGGTGTTTTTGACCTTTCGGCAAGGAGTTGACGTACTCCTAGCAAGTCGCACGGCGATGCTCGGTTCCCACCATCGCGGCGAAGCGAGCGTCAGCCGCGCCCGCGGTAGGCGGGCACCCCCTGGTCGGGCAGCCACAGCCCCTCGGGCGGCGCGCCCGATTGCCAGAACACGTCGATCGGGATGCCGCCGCGCGGGTACCAGTAGCCGCCGATCCGCAGCCAGCGCGGGCGCATCTCCTCGCTCAATCGCTGGCCGATTCCGACGGTCACGTCCTCGTGGAACCCGCCGTGGTTGCGGAAGCTCGAAAGGAACAGCTTGAGCGACTTCGACTCGACGATCGTCTCGCCCGGCGCATAGTCGATCACCAGGTGCGCGAAATCGGGCTGGCCGGTGACCGGGCAAAGCGAAGTGAACTCGGGCGCGGCGAAGCGCACCAGGTAGAGCGCGTCCGGGCGCGGGTTGGCGACGTAATCGAGCACGGCCGCATCGGGCGCGGCGGGCAGCCGGCTGGCCTGGCCGAGGTGAAGCGGAGCGTCGTCCATCGCCGCCCGCTTTGACGCGATCGCCCGCACCGCACAAGTCGCCGGTTGGTGCATGGCGATTCAGCCGCTATTAAACCGCCCCCCGGCTTGAGAACGACGATGGACGGACGAGGCGCAAAGCGATTCGCGGGCGGGGCGCTTGCGCCGGCGCTGGCGCTCGCCCTTTTGCTGGCGCCCGCCGCGCTCGCCGCGCAGGATTTCGACTTGCGCCCGCGCGCGACGCCGACCCCCGCGCCGCCGCCGGTGGTCGGGCCGGTCGATCCCGACAATCCCCAGCCCACCGTGCGCGCGCGGCCGACGCCCGAACCGCGCGCCACCGCGGCTGCCCCGCTGGTCGTGCCGACTTTCGCATCACCGACGCCCGACCAACGGTCGAGCGCGAGCCCGCCAGCGGCGTCGACGCGGAACGTGCGGCGCGAGACCGGCGAGGCCGCGGGGTCCGCGCCGACGTCCGCGGAACCGACGCTGCCCACGGCGGGCGCCCCCGCCAGCGCGCCCGCGACGCGCCCCGCGACCGGCCCCTATGTCGAGCGTCAGCTCAACGCGGTGCGAGGCGGCGGCGGGGGCTTGATCTGGGCCTTGGCGATGGCGCTGCTCGCCTTGCTCGCGGTCGGCGGCTGGCTGGCGTGGTCGCGCCACTTCCGGCTGCGCGCCAAGGCGCTGCCCGCGCCCGAGATCGTCCGTCCGCATGTGGCGAGCCGCACGCCCGCGGCTGAACCGCCGCTTCCCGACGCGCTCCCCAAGCCCGCGATCACGCTGCGGCTCGAGGCGACTCGGATGAGCGCGACGCTGGTCAACACCACGCTGTCGTACCGCCTCGCGGTGACCAACACCGGCGCGGAAGCCCTGCGCGAGGTGATCGTCGCGGGCGACATGATCGCCGCGCACGCCTCGCGTGCGGTCGAGGAGCTGCTCGGCCCGGCGGGCACCGCGCTGCCCGAACTCCACCGCATCGCCGGGCTCGCCCCCGGAGAGAGCGTCACGCTGGGCGGCGACATCCGCCTGCCGCTGGTCTCGATCACCCCGATCCGCAAGGGCAACGCGGCGCTGTTCGTCCCGCTTGCCCGGCTGCGCGCGCGCGCCACCGATCCGGCGGGCGCGGCGGTCGAGGGCGGCGGCACGTTCCTCGTCGGCCAGCCCGGCGCCCAAGGAGCATCGGCCAAGGGGGCGCGGCTCCAGCCGTTCCGACTCGATCTCGGTCCGCGCAACTATTCGCGGCTCGGCCAGCAACTCCTGCCGGCCGCCTAAGCCGCCCGGTCTGCTCTCGCGGCTTTACGCACGGACGGGCGCGGCTTAAGCGGGACCGGAAAACGCGCGTCAGGAGCTGAAGGCATGGATTCGCTGGTCTCGACCGAATGGCTCGCCAACGAACTGGGTGCGAGCGACTTGCGGATCGTCGACGCCAGCTGGCACTTGCCCGACAGCGGTCGCGACCCGGCCGCCGAATACGAAGCCGGGCACATTCCCGGCGCGGTGTTCATGGACTTGCGCGAGCTGGTCGACGCCAACTCCCCCGTGCCCAACACGCTCCCCCCGGCCGAGAAGTTCGCCAGCCGGATGCAGAGCCTCGGCCTCGGTGACGGCAGCCGGATCGTGCTGTACGACGACAGCCCGGTGAAGAGCGCGGCGCGCGCCTGGTTCATGCTGGGGATGTTCGGCGCGCACGACGTCGCGATTCTCGACGGCGGCCTTGCCAAGTGGAAAGGCGAGGGCCGCCCGGTCGAGCAGGGCAAGCAGACGCTGCGCCACCGCCACTTCACCGTCTGGCAGGACGACAAGACTCTCCGCACCAAGGCCGACCTGCTGCGCAATCTCCACGACAAGCGCGAGCAAGTCGTCGATGCCCGTCCGGCCTCGCGCTTCGCGGGCGAGGACCCGGAGCGCGCCGGGGTGGCCGGCGGGCACATTCCGGGCTCGGCCAGCGTCCCGTTGAGCCAGCTGTTCAACCCAGACGGAACCTGGAAGAGCCTCGACGAGATGCGCGCCTTGTTCGAGCAGTCGGGCATCGACCTGGCCAAGCCGGTGGTGACCAGCTGCGGCAGCGGCATGACCGCGAGCGGCCTCGCGTTCGCGCTCAGCCGCCTCGGCAAGGAGGATGTCGCGCTCTACGACGGCAGTTGGAGCGAGTGGGGCGCCGATCCCAATACGCCCAAGGCCACCGGCCGCGCCGCCTGAGGGCATGGCAGCAAAGTCGAACGACGGCCTGAGCCCCGACACCCAGCTCGTCACCGCCGGGCGGCGACCCGAATGGACCGGCGCGGCGGTCAACCCGCCGGTGTGGCGCGCGAGCACTTACCTTTACGAGGACTGCGCCGCGCTCGAGGCGGGACGCCACATCAACGCCGACGGCGTGTTCCACTACGGCGCGCGCGGCGGCCCGCCGCAATGGGCGCTGGCCGAGGCGCTGACCGCGCTCGAGCCGGGCTCGGCAGGAACGATGCTGTTCCCGACCGGGCTCGCCGCGCCCGCTTGCGCGCTGCTCAGCGTGCTCCGCGCGGGCGACGAGGTGCTGATTTCGGACAATTCGTACGATCCGACGCGCAACTTCGCGAGGGCGTGGCTCAAGGATTTCGGGATCACCGCGCGGTTCTTCGACCCGCTCGACCTCGACGGCTTCGCCGGCGTCATCGGCGACAAGACCCGCGCGGTGCTGCTCGAAAGCCCCGGCAGCCTGACGATGGAAGTGTGCGACGTCCCCGCGCTCGCCGCGGCGGCCAAGGCGCGCGGGCTCGCGGTGCTGCTCGACAACACCTGGGCCGGGCCGACCGGGTTCCCCGCGCTCGCGCACGGCGCCGACATCAGCATCCTGGCGCTGACCAAGCATGTCGGCGGCCATTCGGACCTGATGCTGGGCAGCGCCACCGCGACGCCCGAATTCTACCCGCGGCTGCGCCGCTGCGCGCTCCAGCTCGGCCAGCAGGCCTCGCCCGACGACGCGACGCTGGCGCTGCGGGGTCTCAGGACGATGGGCGTGCGGCTCGAGCGCTCGAGCGCCAGCGCGCTCAAGATCGCCGCGTGGCTATGCGAGCGGCCCGAGGTTGCGCACGTGCTGTTTCCGATGCTCCCCGGCGCGCCGGGCCATGACTTGTGGCGGCGTGATTTCGCCGGAGGCTGCGGGCTGTTCACGTTCGTCCTCAACGGGCGCGACGAGGCGGCGCGCGCGCGTTTCATCGACGCGCTGACACTGTTCGGGATCGGCTATAGCTGGGGCGGGTTCGAGAGCCTGGTGCTCCCCGTCAACCCCGAACGCGACCGCGCCGCGACGCCGTGGCCGCCGGTCGGGTGGAACGCCGAGGATCGCCACGCGGTGCGGCTGTGGATCGGGCTCGAGGACGCGAACGACCTGGTCGCCGACCTCGATCGGGCGTTCGCGAGCCTAGCCGGATGAACGAGCTCGACTGGCAATTCACCCAGGCGGCCGCCGCTCTCGACCGTATCGGGTTCGATGTCGGCGCGCACCGCATTTCACTGTGGACCGGGCTGGTCTCGCTCGTCGTCATCGTTGGGATCATCGCGGTCGCGTTGTTCGGCAGCCGCCTGGCGCGGCGGCTGTTCGCGCGGATCGGACGGCTCGACCGCACCCAGCAACTGCTCGGCGAAAAGCTCGTCTCGATCCTCATCTGGTCGATCGCATTTTTCGTCGGTATCGACATCCTCGGCATCGATCTCACTGCGCTCGCGGTGTTCTCGGGCGCATTCGGCCTCGCCATCGGGTTCGGGTTGCAGAAGACGTTCGGCAACTTGATCGCGGGAATCATCCTGCTGATGGACCGTTCGATCAAGCCGGGCGACGTCATCGCGGTCAAGGACGGCGGTGGAAGCGCGATCGGCCAAGTCAAGAAGATCGGCATCCGCGCGGTTTCGGTCACCACCCGCGACAAGAAGGAGTACCTGATCCCCAACGAGATCCTGATGACCACGCAAGTCGAGAACTGGTCGTACAGCTCGAAGGACGTGCGAGTGCGGGTGCCGGTGACGATCGCCTACGGGTGCGACCTCGAGCTCGCCGAAAAGCTGATGTTCGAAGCCGCCCGCGCCGCCAAGCGCGTGCTCGAAACGCCACCGCCCGCGGTGTGGATCACCGAGTTCACCGAGGCGGGGATCGCGTTCGAAATCCGCATCTGGATCAACGATCCCGAGGAAGGGCTTGGCAGCGTCCGCTCCGACGTGCTCAAGCGCGTCTGGCAGTCGTTCACCGAGCACGGGATCGCGCTGCCCGACCCCGGCGCGCGCAACGTGCGGATGGTCGACGACCGCAAGCCGGGCGACTTCGCGTAAAGCTGGTCTAGCCTCAGGCAAATCCATTCTCGCTGGCGGATGAGCCGCCGCAAGGCCATCACGCCGGTATGAGCCCCCCTGCCCCCGCCACCGGCCCGGTCCATCTCGTCGGCGCCGGGCCGGGCGATCCCGACCTGCTGACGTTGCGCGCCGCCAAGCTGGTGATGAACGCGCGGGTCATCGTCCACGACGGGCTGGTCGACCCCGCGATCCTCGCGATGGCGCGGCCCGGCTGCCGGATGATCTCGGTGGCCAAGCGCCGCTCGCACCATTCGATGCCGCAGGATGCGATCAACGCGCTGCTGGTGCGCGAGGCGCGCGCCGGTCGCGACGTCGTCCGGCTCAAGGGCGGCGACCCGTTCGTCTTCGGTCGCGGCGGCGAAGAACTCGAGGCCCTTCTCGCCGCCGGGGTCGAAGTCGAGGTGGTGCCGGGGATCAGCGCCGCGCTGGGCGCGGCGGCCGCGGCGCAACTGCCGCTCACTCACCGCGACCACGCCTCCGTGGTCAGCTTCGTC
>DATLDS010000006.1:0-12131 GCA_035525735.1 Novosphingobium sp. | reverse complement strand
AGCGCGACCTCGTACTTCCAGTCGTCGTTGAAGTCGCCTTCGAAGCCGCCGACGATGCGGTAGGTGTCGCGGCGGTTGTCTTCGTTACGCACCCCGAGGTCGACGTTGTTGCGGCCGATGAAGGTGATCACGCCGGCGTTGGCCGCGCCGTAGGGAGCGGTGCCGCAACGGCCGATCGACTGCAGCGTGGCGTACGCCCCCGGAGTCAGGAACGGGTTGTCGCAACGGAAATCCGAGCCGCCGCCGAAGAACCCGGGAACGCTGCCCTGGAAGAAGCTCGGGCTGCTTTCCGAAAACACGTTGAGGCGGACGAACTTGGCCTCGACGAACGGGCGGAACGCATCCGAGACGTCGAAGTGCGCGAGCAGGTTGACGCTCATCCGCTCGATGTCGGGGATGAGGTCGCCGTAGTTCGACAGGGTCGAGCCTTCGCCGCCGACCGCGTTGTTCGAGCCGACCAGGCGGAGATCGCGGATCGTCACGTTCTGGACCAGCGAGCCGTCGGGACGGAAGATGTAGCGGGTCGGAAACGCCGCCGCGGCGGTCGCTCCGGCGATGCAGCGCGACTGGTTGGTCAGCAGCGTCGAGTTGCAGACCGCGCTGAGCAGGCCGCCGTCGGAGATGTTGTTGTTGCGGATGTTGTTGAAGAACTGGTTGTCGATGATCCCGTTCGTGCCGCGCACGTCGAGCGTGGTGTCGGTGTCGAGGTTGAACTGGTTACGACCCGAGAACGCGCCCGACAGGTAGTCGCGCTGGGTGGACTTGAGCGCGTCGGACTTCGAGTATTCGCCCGCGACGGCGATGTTGCCGCGGCCGTCGGCGAAGTTCTTGCCCCAGGTCAGCGCACCGAAGTACGAGCCGCGGTCGTTGCGGCTCGAGACGCCGCCCTGGCCGGTCAGGCGCAGGCCGTCGAAGTCGCGCTTGAGCACGAAGTTGACGACGCCGGCGACCGCGTCCGAACCGTAGATCGCGGAGTTGCCGCCGGTGACCACGTCGATGCGGTCGATCAGCTCCGAGGGGATCGTGTTGACGTCGACCGTGTAGTCGCCGGGCGAGACGGTGACGTGGCGGCGGCCATTGACGAGCACCAGCGTGCGCGAGGTGCCGAGACCGCGAAGGTCGAGCACGTTGAGGCCGGCGGTGCCGATGAACCGCGTCGAGTTCGACTGGCTGAAGGTCGAGCGCAGCGCGGGCAGGTCGTTGAGCGCGTCGCCCAGCGAAAGGTCGCCCTGCGAGAGAATGTCTTCGGTGGTCACCGAGGTGACCGGAACCGGCGAATCGATCGTCGGGCGCGCGATGCGCGAGCCGGTGACGATGATCGAGCCCGAAGTCTGCGAACTGCCGTCGGCGTTGGTCGGCGTGGTGTCGGTGTCGCAAACCCCGTCGGCATCGGCATCGGGGCAATCCGCGGTCGGGCTGGGATTGTTGGGGGTCTGCGCGAAGGCGGGGGCGGCGAAGGCGGCGATGGCGAGCACGCCGGGCGCGGCGGCAAGCCGCAGAAACGAAGAAGCTTTCACGAGGTCAGTCCCTTTGATTTGTCGCGGCGCGCAGCGCGCGGTCAGAAGATTTCGTTCGATTTCCGGGGGAGCCGATCCGCCTTCCCGCGCTCATCGCAAACCGCAGCGACGGATTCTTACCCGAAAACAGATCGCGGCTGTGGCGCAAAGCCGCTGCGATTAAAAGGAAATGTGCGCGGGCAGTTCGTTTCATCGGCAACTGTTGCAGCGTTATCACAGTTCCCCTGCCCGCGGCCCGCCGGGCGGTTGCGAAATCCGCGCACGCGGATCGGCCGCCCGCGCCAGCGTCGCGCAGCGCCCGTCGCGCACAAAAAAGGGCGGAAGGATCGCTCCTCCCGCCCTTTGCCGAAGCGCGAACGAAGCGATCAGAAGCGCGCCTTCGCCCCAGCAAAGAAGCTCCGCCCGCGGAAGTCGTAGATCGCGCTGCCCGCGCCGGTGCCGGTCAGGCCCAGCGGCGGATGGCGGTTGAGCAGGTTCTCGACCCCAAAGTAGAAGTTGAGCTTCGGGCCGGTGCCTTCCTCGTTGACGTCCACGTCGAAGCGCAGGTCGTGATAGAACACGGCCTTGTACTTGCGCTCGGTGGCGAAATCGATGTTGGCGGGCGGCAGGCCGTTGAGCGAGAACAAGTCCTCGTAAGTCGTGACGTACTGCGGTCCGATATAGCGCATCCGGTAGCCCAGCGTGAACGGGCCGCTGCCGAGGTCGACGTCCCAGCGGAACTCGTCCTTGGGATCGCCCAGCTCGCTCAGCACCCGGTTCTCGAAGTCGGGGTTAGTGACGTCCTGGAAATTGCTGATCTTGAGGTTGTGCGTGTAGATCAGGCTGGTCGTCAGGTCGAAATTCTCGGTCAGGTTGGTGCGGTACGAGGCGTTGACGTCAATGCCCTCGCGTTCGCGGCTGGCGAAGTTGAGCGGCGCCACGATCAGCGAGTTGTTGAGCAGGCGGCCCGCCGCTTCGCCGCCCGGCCCGACCGTGCCCACCGCACCCCGGAAGCGCATGAACTGCGGGCAGAAGATATTGGCCAGCGTCGGCGAGTCGTAGCACTGGTTGACGATTTGCTGCGCCCCGAGGTTGGCAATGACCCCCTTGACCTTGATGTTGTAGTAATCGACCGAGATGTTGAGGCCCGACACCCAGCGCGGCTGGAAGACCACCCCGGCGGTGTACGAATCCGACTTTTCCTCGGTCAGGTTGGGGTTCGAGCCGCTGACGATCCCGAGCGACTGGGTGACGTCGGTCAAGCTGGCAAGCAGCGTCGGCCCGAGATCGGCGAGGCAGTTCGCGGCGCGAACGCCGCTGCCGCGCTGCGCCGGGTTGCACGGATCGAGGAACCCGTTGGAGAAGTTCGGGACCAGCGGGAAGCCGGTTTCCGAGACGTTGGGCGCGCGCACCGCGCGGCTGTAGTTGCCGCGGAAGCGGATGTCCCGGATCGGCGCGTAGTCGATGCCCGCGTTGTACGAGAACACCGTGCCGACCTCGCCCTGGTACTTGGCGACGCGGCCCGCGCCGCTCAACGTCAGCTCCTCGAAGAACGGGGTGTCCTTGAGGATCGGGATCTGGATCTCGCCGAACGCCTCCTTGACCTTGAACGGGTCGAACGTGACGTCGGGGATCGAGACACCGTTGGTGAAGCCTTGCGTCGTGAAATCGTCCTGTTCGTAGAACCCTTTCTCGCGGCGATACTCGGCGCCGACCGCGAAGCGGACCGGGCCGCCCGGCAGGTTGAAGAACCCGCTGGTGTCGCCGCCGACGAAGCCCGAGGCGACGAACTGCGAAAGCCCCGAGCTGTTGAAGAACCTGCGCCCGAAGTAGGCGATCGAGGCGCTGTTATCGGGCGAGCCGAACGGATTGTAGGGGACGCACGCGGCGATGTCGGCGGATAGCCGCGCGGCGTTCTGCGCGGCGATCGCCAGCGAAACCGCATCGGTGCGCTGGATCGGGATCGCCGCGGCCGGATCGAACTGCGAACGACACTGGATCTGGCCGGTCAGCGGATTGCGCCCGGCGTCGAGGGCGAGCGAGAACCGCTGACGGTCGATGAAGCCGTCGGTGGTGATGTCCTCGCGGAACTTGCCGTAGTTGAGCGACAGCTCATAGTTCCAGTCGTCGTTGAAGGTACCGCGCAGGCCCCCGACCACGCGCCAGGTGTCGCGCTGGAACTTCTCGTCGCGCAAGCCCACGTCGATCAGGTTGCGCGCGTTGACGAAGCGGAAGCTGCCGTTGTTGATGTTGGCGATGTCGGTCGCGGTCAGGTTGCCCGCCGCGGGGCAGGTCACCTGCAAGTCCGAGCGGCAGCCCGACGTGAGCAGCAGGTGGGCCAGCATCGTGCGGTCGGCCGGATTGAGGAACGGATTGTCGAGGCGCGGGCGCTGGCGGAAGTCGAACGCGCCGTCGATACCCTGGATGAACGAGGGGCCGGCGTTGTTGCCGAGCGCGTTGACGCGGTTCCACTTGCCTTCGAAGAACAGCTCGGCGGCGGGGGCCAGCTCGAAGTGCGACAGCACGTTGAAGTTGTAGCGCTCGAGGAACGGCAGCACCGAGAACGCATGACGTTCGCGGCCGGTCTGGCCGTTGCCGCCGATGAAGGTGGCGTTGATGCCGGTGCCGAGCCGGGTTCCGGTCTGCTGGGTGAGGCGGCCGGCGTCGTTGAAGAAGAACGTGCAGCTGAACGGCACGCCGCTCGAGTTGGGGCCGCCGTTGTTGGCCAGCGTGGCGTTGCCGCACAGCGCGTTGGGCGCGTTGCGCTGGTTGATCGGGACGATGCCGTTGTAATGGATCGTCGAGCCGCGGATGTCGCGGAAGAACGCGCGGTCGGGGAACATGTCGCCGCCGCCGACCAGGCCCGCACCCGTATCCGAATCGATCACCACCAGGTTGTCGTTGGAGCGAAGGTAGGGAATGTCGTCGGTGAAGATGCGTTCCTGGTGCGCGTATTCGCCGTGGACGGTGATGTTGCCGCGGCCGTCGAGGAAGTTCCGGCCGTACATCGCCGAGACGTACTGGTTGCCGCCATAACCCGGCTGGGTGATCGCGGCGCTGCCGCGTAGCTGGAGCCCATCGAAGTCGCGGCGCAGGACGAAGTTGACCACGCCGGCGATCGCGTCCGAGCCGTAGACCGCCGAGTTGCCGCCGGTGACGATGTCGACCCGCTCGATCAGATCGTTGGGGATGGTGTTGACGTCGGGGGACACCGCGTTGTTGAGGATGTCCGCGGGCACGTGGCGGCGGCCGTTGACGAGGACCAGCGTGCGCTGGGTGCCGAGGCCGCGCAAGTCGAGCAGGCTGAGCCCGGCGATGCCGATGCCGAGGCCCGGGTTCGACTGCGAGAACGTGCTGCGCAGCTGCGGCAGCTCGTTGAGCGTGTCGCCGATGTTGGTCGTCGCCTGTTTGAGGAAATCGTCGCCGGCGATCGAGGTGATCGGCACCGTCGATTCGAGGTTGGGGCGGCGGATGCGCGAGCCGGTGACCACGATCGAGCCGCCCGTCGCGGTGCCGTCGGCGCTCGTCGCGGGATCGCACGCGCCGTCACCGTCGTTGTCGATGCAGTCGGCGTCGGCGGTGGTTGCCGCGGGCGCGCCGTCTTGCGCGAACGCCGGGCTGGCGAGAGCAGCGATGGCAAGCGCACCGGGTGCGGCGGCAAGCCGCAGAAGCGAGGAAACGTTCACAGGCCAGTCCCCTTAAACCTGCCGGCGCGCGGCGCCCGGGCAGAAGTTTTCGACCGTTCCGGGAGGTGGCGACCCGCCTTCCCGCGCTCACCCCATGAGCGTCGGCGACGGATTCTGGCCCGAAACCAGATCGTGCGGTTTTGGCGGAGACTCGCTGTAGTTCATAGCGCGCGATGTGCGCTTGGTCGATTCTCTCCCCGGGTGTTGCATTAATGCGACATTAACGATGGCGCGGCGGCGGGCAAACAAATCGTCTATTATTCAGGGCTTTACAGGCGTCGCGACACCCCTTCGGGGGGCGGGGCGCGCGCTAGGGCATCGGCCCGGTCAACAGGATCGGGTCGAGCCGCGCTTCGCGCCACTTGAGCGACCAGTGGAGGTGCGGCCCGGTGGCGCGGCCGGTCATCCCGATGCGGCCGATCGCCTGACCCCGTCGCACCGCCTCGCCCTCGCGCACGAGCAGCTCGGAGGCGTGGAGGAACGCGCTGTTGAGGCCGTGGCCGTGGTCGATCATCAGCAGGTTGCCCTCGAGCGTGAACGGCTCCCCCGCGGCGAGGATCACTACCCCGTCGGCGGGGGCGACGAAGGTGGTGCCCGCCCCGCCCGCGATGTCGATGCCCGAATGATAGCTCCCCGGCGTGCCGCGATAGACTCGCTGCGAGCCGAAGCGGCCCGAAATCCGGCCCGTCACCGGCCAGCGGAAATCCTGCCGCCAGCCCGCGCTGGCGGTATGGATCGAGCGCGCCGCCGCGATCCGCGCAAGTTCCCCGGCGCGTATCCGCTGGAACTCGGTGCTCGGGATTGCCGCGGGCCGCTGGTCGGCGTCGATGTGCTCGATCGGCCAGGCGCGCGGCGCGATTGCCAGCGTCTCGGTAACGGTCCGCCCCTCGCCAATCCGCGCGACCAGCGTGGCGGATGGCGTGGCGTCGCGATCGAAAGCGACAAGGAAGATGCCATCGGAGGAGAGCTCGACCGCCGCGCCGTCGAGGCTGAGGGCGGTCGTGCCGAACGGCGCGCGACCGCGAATCCAGCCGCCCTGGGTCGGTTCGCCGGCATATTCGAAGCGGGCGAGAAAGTCCGGCGCCGGCGTTTTCGGCGCCGGCTGAGGGCGCTGAGCCACAGCCGCACCGCTATCCGGTAGCGCTTCCTGGCGGACGCATCCGCCGGCCGCGGCGGCGGCCAACGCGAGTAGCGCGATCCTCATTCCTCGCCCAGCGCGCGGCGCGTGGCCAGCTCGGCGCTGGCGTAAGCCTCCTGCCGGGTCACGCTCCAGTAGCGCAGGAGGTCGAGCGGGATCCGCGCCCCGCTCGCCGCGCAGCGCACGTAGCCGCCCGGGCTGAGCACGCGAAAACCGTTGGGTTGGTAATGGAGCCGCGCTTCGCGGTCGGTGGGGGACATCAGCATCGCACGGGCTTCTAGCGTTTCGCGCCGCTCAGAACAAATCGCCCTGGCGGCCGGGGGGCCGGGCCGGCTTGCGCGGCGGACGCGCGGCGGCGGGCGTCACCGCGAGCTCGGCGTCGGCGAACTTGAGCGTCAGCGCGGGCTGGCGCGCGGCGCTCGCGGCGTCGGTGATGATCGCGCGGTCGGGCCCGAGCACGCGCGCGAACCCGCGGCGCAGCGGCAAGTCGGGGTTGAGCTGCGGCAGCACGCGGGCGAGCGCGGACAAGCGCTCGCGCGCTGCCCCGAGGCGCGTCTCGAGCAGCGCGGGGACGAAGCGCGCGCGCGCCAGCCCGGTCCGCGCCGCCTGCGACCGGTTCGCCAGCAGTGCCGGGCGCAGCGCCCCGGCGTCGCGCGCCAGCGCCCCGCGCGCGATCTCGGTGCGGTGCGCCAGCCCACGGCGCAGACGCTCGGCGAGGTCGTCGAGCCGATGCGCCTTCGGCGTCAGCAGCGTCTGCAGTCCGGGCAGCCGCTCACCGCGCGCCGCGAGGCGCTCGCGGGCCAGCCCCAGCGCGCGCGCCTGCCCGCGGCGCTTGCGCAAGTGCAGCTCGGCGAGGCTGTCGAGCAATTCGGCGCGCACCGGGACGGCGAGCTCGGCCGCGGCGGTCGGGGTCGGCGCGCGCATGTCGGCGGCGAAGTCGGCGAGCGTGGTGTCGGTCTCGTGCCCGACCGCGCTGATTACGGGAATCGTCGAGGCGTGGATCGCGCGCACCACCTCTTCCTCGTTGAAGCCCCACAAGTCCTCGATCGACCCGCCCCCGCGCGCGACGATGACGAGATCGGGGCGCGGCACATTGCCGTCGCCCGCAAGCTCGGAGAACCCGCGCACCGCGGCGGCAACCTGGGCCGCCGATCCCTGCCCCTGGACGTTGACCGGCCACACCAGCACGCGCGTCGGAAAGCGCTCGGCGAGGCGGTGGAGGATGTCGCGGATCACCGCTCCGGTCGGCGAGGTCACCACCCCGATCACCCGCGGGAGGAACGGCAGCTTGCGCTTGCGCGCCGAATCGAACAGCCCCTCGGCCTCGAGCCGCGCCTTGGTCCGCGCGAGCAGCGCGAGCAGCGCGCCTTCGCCCGCGATCTCCATGCTCTCGATCACGATCTGGTAGGTCGAGCGCCCGGGATAGGTCGTCAGCTTGCCGCTCGCGATCACCTCGATCCCGTCCTCGGCGAGGAACGCCAGCTTCTGCGCGTTGCCGCGCCACATCACCCCGTCGAGCCGCGCGCCCTCGTCCTTAAGGCAGCAATAGAGGTGCCCCGAGGCGGCGCGCTTGACCCCCGAGAGCTCGCCGCGCAGCCGGACGAAGCCGAAGCGGTCCTCGACCGTGCGCTTGAGCAGCGCCGAAACCTCGCTCACCGTCAGCGGCTCGGCGTTGTCGCCCGCGCGTGTCTTGGCTAGGAGCGCGGCGTCGGGCTCGGAGAACTCTTCCATGAACATCCTGCTGCTGGGCTCGGGCGGGCGCGAGCATGCGCTGGCGTGGAAGCTCGCGCAATCGCCGCGATGCGACAAGCTCTTCGCCGCGCCGGGTAATCCCGGGATCGCGAAACACGCCGAGTTGGCCGCACTCGAAACCACCGATCACGGGGCGGTCGTCGCGTTCTGCGCCGCGCAGCGCATCGGCCTCGTCGTGATCGGCCCCGAGGCGCCGCTGGTCGACGGCCTCGCCGACAGTCTTCGCGCCGCCGGCGTTTCGGTGTTCGGCCCGTCGAAAGCGGCCGCTCAGCTCGAGGGATCGAAGGCCTTCACCAAGGCGCTGTGCCGGCGCGCCGGGATCCCGACCGCCGCTTACGCGCACGCCACGACGCTCGCCGCGGCGCGGACCGCGCTCGACGGCTTCGCGCTGCCCGTGGTGATCAAGGCCGACGGGCTCGCCGCGGGCAAGGGGGTGACGATCGCCGAGACCCGCGATGCCGCCGAGGCCGCGCTCGCCGCGCTGTTTTTCGACGAAGCGACTGGGGGGGGCGGCGAGGTCGTGATCGAGGAGTTCCTCGATGGCGAGGAAGCGAGCTTCTTCGCGCTGACCGACGGCGCCACGGTCGTCCCGTTCGGCTCGGCGCAGGACCACAAGCGCGTCGGCGACGGCGACACCGGCCCCAACACCGGCGGGATGGGCGCCTACAGCCCGGCGCGCATTCTCACCCCCGCGCTCGAGCGCGAGGCGATCCAGCGGATCGTCGCGCCGACCGTGCGCGCGATGGCCGAGGCCGGGACGCCGTACTCGGGCGTGCTCTACGCCGGGCTGATGCTGACCCGCGAGGGGCCCAAGCTGATCGAGTACAACGCGCGGTTCGGCGATCCCGAGTGCCAGGTGCTGATGCTGCGCCTCGAAAGCGACCTCGCCGAGCTGCTGCTCGCTTGCGCCGAGAACCGCCTCGCCACGTGCGACCCGCCGCGCTTCGCGCCCGACGCCGCGCTGACCGTGGTCATGGCGGCGCAAGGCTATCCGGGGACGCCGGACAAGGGCGGCCGGATCGAGGGCGTCGACGAAGCCGAGCGCGCCGGCGCGCAAGTGTTCCACGCCGGCACCGCGCTCGCCCCAGTCGGCGCGCTCGTCGCTCACGGCGGCCGCGTCCTCAACGTCACCGCGCGCGGGCCGACGGTGCGCGAGGCCCAAGCCGCCGCCTACGCGGCGCTCAATCGCATCGACTTTCCGCAAGGCTTCTGCCGCAAGGACATCGGCTGGCGCGAGGTCGCAAGGGAAGCGACCTCGGCAGCTTAGCCCAGCCGCGCCTTCATCAACGCGCGCAAGTCCGCCTCGGGCCGCGCGCCGTAGTGCGAGATCACTTCGGCCGCGGCGACCGCGCCCATCGTCAGGCAGCGCGAGAGGCTCTCGCCCTTGACGTGGCCGGCGAGGAAGCCCGCGGCGAACAGGTCGCCCGCGCCGGTCGTGTCGACCACGCGCTCGATCGGCTCGGCGGGAACCCGCGCGTGCGCGCCGAGGCTGTGCGCTTCCGCGCCGCTCGCGCCGTGCGTGCAGACCAGCGTGGGCACGCGCGCGGCGATCGCTTGGACGGCACGGGCAACGTCGTCAGTCTCGGCCATCGCCGCGATCTCGGTGTCGTTGGCGAACAGCAGGTCGATCGCGCCTTCTTCGATCAGCGCGAAGAACTCATCGCGGTGGCGATCGACCACGAAGACTTCCGATAGCGTCAACGCGACCTTGCGCCCGGCGCCGCGCGCGATGTCGATGGCGCGCCGCATCGCCGCCCGGCTGTCGTCGGCGTTCCACAAGTAGCCTTCGAGGTAAAGCAGCGCGGCGGATTCGATCAGCGCGCGGTCGAGCGCGGCTTCGGGCAGGAACTGCGCGGCGCCGAGAAACGTGTTCATCGTCCGCTGCCCGTCGGGCGTGACGAAAATGAGGCAGCGCGCGGTGGGTGGATCGCCGGGCCGCGCCGGGGTGGCGAAGTCGATTCCCCCCGCACGGATGTCGTGCGCGAAAACCTCGCCGAGCTGGTCGTCGGCGACCTGGCCGATGAACGCGCATTTCGCGCCGAGCGCGGCGAGGCCCGCCAGGGTGTTCGCCGCCGAGCCGCCGCTGATCTCCTTCGCCGGGCCCATCGCCTCGTAAAGCTGCGCTGCGCGCGCGGTGTCGACCAGCGTCATCCCGCCGCGGACCAGGCCCAGGCGGTCGATCAGCCCGTCCTCGGCCGGGGCCATCACGTCGACGATGGCGTTGCCGATGGCGATGACGTCGAGGGTCGGTGCGGTCATGAAGCGGTCTCGCGGAGCGTGGGAAAGGCGCGCGCCTAAACGCCCCCCGCCGGGCAGGCAAGCGCGCTCGATTGACAGGCAAGGCGATGGCGTTGATTCCCTCGCGATGCTTCACGCTTTCGCCCTCGCGCTCGGCCAGCTCGGCGACCGCCGTATCCTCGCCGTGCTGGGCAAGACGGTTCTGATCACGCTCGCGGTGTTCGCGGCGCTCGGCGCGGTGCTGTGGTGGGCGCTGGCGGGGCTGCCCGAGCGCTTGGGCTTCGTCGCTGACGGGATGTTGATCGCGGTGGCCGCGGCGGTGCTGGCGGTGATCGGCGGCTGGCTGCTGTTCCGGCTCGTCGCGCTCGCGGTGCTCCAGCTGTACGGCGACGAGGTGGTCGCCGCGGTCGAGGCACGGCACTACCCAACGGCCGCAACGCGGGTGCGTCCGCTCGGCTGGTCGGCAGAGGTCCGCAACGGCGCGCGCGGGCTGGTCCGCTCGCTCGTCTACAACCTCGTCGCGCTGCCGGTGGCGCTACTGCTCGCCCCGACCGCGATCGGCCCGGCGCTGGTCTTCGGAGCGGTCAACGCGGTGCTGCTCGGGCGCGAGCTGACCGAGATGGTGGCGTTGCGGCTGCCCGGAGCCGAGCCGCCCGGCTTCGCTACCCGCACCGCGCTCGGCGCGGTCGTCGTCGGCTTGCTCCTCGTGCCGTTCGTCAACCTGCTCGCGCCCGTGCTCGGCGCGGCGACGGCGACGCACCTGGTCCACCGCCGCAATCCCGCATGAAGCGCGCCGGCGTTCTGGTTGCGGCGGCGCTGCTGGCCGGTTGCGCGGCGAAGAGCGCCACGCCGCCGACCTCGGCGCCCGCAGTGAACAAGCCCACGGCCGCCGCCGCGCCGACCCGCGCGCGCCCTTCGCGCAAACCCTCGCGCCCTGCGACCACGCTGGCGCAACCCGGGCTGGAGAGCGTGATCGGCATCGACGCCGCGGCGCTCGTTAGAATGTTCGGCCCGCCCCGGCTCGACGTGATCGAGGGCGACACGCGCAAACTGCAATTCGCCGGGGCCACGTGCGTGCTCGACGCCTATCTCTACCCTCCCGCCGAAGGTCGCGAGCCGGTAACCACTTACCTTGATGCGCGCCGTCCCGCGGGCGAGGACGTCGACCGAGCGGGCTGCATCGCCGCGCTCAAAGTGCGTTAGGAGTCGAACTCGAGCGGCGCTTCGGCGCCGCCTTGAAGCGGCAGGGGACCGCGCGGGGGCTCGACCAGCGCGGGCGCGCTGCCGGACGGGCGGCGGGGAGGCCGCTTGGTCCCGCCCGAAAGCCAAATTCCCCATGGCGCCGTGCGCTTGAGGCGTCTGCCGTCTCGCGATGAGGGAACGTCCTTCTGCGGCATTTCCTCACCTATACCGTAAAGCTCTCGCCGCAGCCGCACGCGCCCTTGGCGTTGGGGTTGGCGAAGGTGAAGCCCGCGGCGAAATCGTCCTCGACCCAGTCCATGGTCGAACCGACCAGGTAAAGCACTGACCCGCCATCGACGTAGAAGGTGCCGCCGGGCGTCACGATCTTCTCGTCGAAGGCTTGCTCCTCGGTCACATAATCGACCGAATAAGCGAGGCCCGAGCAGCCGCGGCGCGGGGTCGACAATTTGACCCCGATTGCACCCTCGGGCGCGCGCGCCATCAGCTCGGCGATGCGCTGCTCCGCGGCCGGCGTCAGCAGGATTGCGGCGGGGCGGGCGCGGACTTTGCTTTGCTCGTTCACAGCATTCCCAATTCTAATCTGGCTTCATCGCTCATCTTCGACGGGTCCCACGGCGG
>DATLDS010000001.1:0-3166 GCA_035525735.1 Novosphingobium sp. | reverse complement strand
CGTCGCGCAACCGCCGGTGCAGGCGGGCCTCGTGGTGGGCGATCGCGGCTCGATCGAGACCCCGGAGGTAGCGGATCGCGGCGCCGAGGCCGATCACGCCGGCGATGTTCGGCGTGCCGGCCTCGAAGCGATGCGGCGGCTCGCGCAGGCGGGCGTGGTGGTCGTCGACGGACGCGACCATCTCGCCGCCGGTCTGCCACGCGGGCATCGCCGCGAGCAGCGCGCGGCGGCCCCACAGGACGCCGGTGCCGGTCGGCGCGAACAGCTTGTGTCCGGAGAACGCGTAGAAGTCGCAGCCGAGCGCGACGACGTCGACCGGCAAGCGCGGAACCGCCTGACACCCGTCCAGAAGCAGCCTGGCCCCGACCGAATGGGCCAGCTCGGCCGCGCGCTTTGCATCGAGCACCGAACCGAGCACGTTCGAGACATGCGCGAAGGCGACGATCTTGTGCTCGGGCGTCAGGAGCCGCTCGGCCGCGTCGAGGTCGATCCGGCCATCATGCGTCAGCGGGCAGACATCGATCTGCCACCCGGCGAGCTGCCAGGGCACGATATTCGAATGATGCTCGAGCTCTGACAGCAGGACGCGGCCTTTGTCCGGCCAGGAATAAGCCACCAGGTTGATCGCTTCGGTGGCGCCGCGGGTGAACACCAGCTCGTCCTCGCGCCCGCCGATGAACGCCGCCACGCGCCGCCGCGCGGCTTCGTAGCCGAGCGTCATTTCGGCCGAGCGGGTGTAGACCCCGCGGTGGACCGTGGCGTAATCGGCGCCGAGCGCGCGCGTGACCGCGTCGATCACGCTTCGCGGCTTCTGCGCGGTGGCGGCCGAGTCGAGGTAGTGCCAGCGGCTGCCCTCGGCGTTCCACACCCCGGGACAATCCGCGGCGCGCGAGCGCACAGGTGTCGACGCCAGGTTCACACCAGCGCTCCCAGCCGCGCCAGCGCGGCCTCGGTCAACGCCGCCTCGTCCGCCGCGCCGACGAACGCCTCGGCGATGAAAGCCTGGAGCATCAGCCGCTTGGCCTCGGGCGGTGGCAGTCCGCGGCTCGCCATGTAGAACAGCGCCGCCGCGTCGAGCTCGCCCACCGCGCAGCCGTGCGCGCATTTGACGTCGTCGGCGAAGATCTCGAGCTCGGGCTTGGCGTTGGCGGTCGCGGTCTTGTCGAGCAGCATCGCGCGAACCGATTGCGCGGCGTCGGTCCCGTCGGCCCCGTGCGCGACCGCGACCTTGCCCAGGTACGTCCCGGTCGCATGCCCGGCGAGCACCGAGCGCACGACCTGGCGGCTGACCGCGTTGAGCGCGAGGTGCCGCACCTCGCTGACGATCTCGAGCGTCTGCGCGCCCGCGCCCAGCTGCGCCGCGCCGAACGCGAAGTCCGCGCCCTCGCCCAGCGTCACGCTCAGCGCGAACCGCCCATAGCCCCCGCCGGCGTTGAGCAGGCGCAAGTCGAATGCCGCGCCCGCGCCGAGCTCGATCTCGAGCGATCGCGCGATGTCGTTGGGCGCATCGAGGACGATCGACTTCGCCCCGCGCTCGCCCGGGGCGAGCACGATCCGCTCGACCGCGATCGGCCACAGCGGCTCGAGCGCGGCGAGGTCGGTGTAGCGGAAATCCTCGTCACGCCGCGTCGGAAGAGCGAGCGCGGTCATGCCCGCACCGCCTCGCGATGTTCGCCGCGCGCCGCCTCGAGCACGTCCTTGGCCGCGTCGAGGTTGACGAAGAACAGCGCCACCCCCGCGATCAGGTCGGGCCAGAACGAATGCCACCACAGTCCGGTCACCACCCCCGCGGCGATCACCAGCAGGTTGCCGAACGCGTCGTTGCGCGCGGTCAGGAATGCCGCGCGCCCCAGGCTCCCGCCGTCGCCCTTGCGGCGGGCGAGCAGCGCCGCGCAGACGAGGTTGACGAGCAGCGCGCCGACGCCGACCAGGCCGAGCGTCTCGGCGTGCGGTACTCCGCCGTCGACGAACTTTTGATACGCGGTCCACAGCGCGGCGAGCGCGGGCATCAGCGCGATGGCGGCGAGCGCGAAGCCGAGCCTCGCCCGCGCCGCCAAGCTCCACCCGAGCGCGACCACGATCAGCGCGTTGACCGCCGCGTCTTCGAGGAAGTCGGCGCTGTCGGCGATGAGCGCGACCGAGCCGATCCGCTGCGAGGCGACGATCTCGACCACAAAATACGCGAGGTTGAGCGCGGCGACGACCAGCGCGGTACGCCGCAACGCGCCCGTCGCGCCGACGGGGGAAGGGACGGTGTCCTCGACGATCACGCCGCGACCACCTCGTAGCCCTCGGCCTCGAGCTGGACCGCCAGCTCGGGCCCGCCGGTGCGGACGATCCGCCCGGCCGAGAGGATGTGGACGAAATCGGGCCGCACGGTGTCGAGCAGCCGCTGGTAATGGGTGATCAGCAGCACGGCTTTGTCCGGCCGGCGCATGATCGAATTGATCCCGTCGCCGACCACGCGCAACGCGTCGATGTCGAGGCCGCTGTCGGTTTCGTCGAGCACCGCCAGCGTCGGATCGAGGATGCCCATCTGGACCATCTCGGCGCGCTTCTTCTCGCCGCCCGAAAAGCCCAGGTTCACCGGGCGCTTGAGCATGTCCATGTCGAAGCGGAGCAGCGCCGCCTTCTCGCGCGCCAGCTTGAGGAATTCCCCGCCCGACAACGGCTCCTCGCCGCGGCTCTTGCGCTGCGCGTTGAGGCTTTCGCGGAGGAACTGGACGAACGACACGCCGGGAATCTCGACCGGGTACTGGAAGCCGAGGAACAGCCCGGCGGCGGCGCGCTCGTGCGGCTCGAGCGCGAACAAGTCCTGGCCCATAAATTTCACCGAACCGCCGGTCACCTCGTAGCCCGGCCGCCCGCCGAGCACGTAAGCCAGCGTCGACTTCCCCGCCCCGTTCGGCCCCATGATCGCATGGATTTCGCCCGCGTTGACGGCGAGCGAGAGGCCCTTGAGGATCGGCTTGCCGGCGACCGTGGCGTGGAGGTTATCGATTTGGAGCATCATAGTCGGGGAATATCCCGGTTTCCGTCGGAGAGATGCCAGACCACGCCTTCTTCAAGGTCGGCGCGGCGCCTTTTGTACTCATCCATCATCTGAGTGTCGGACCTCTTGATTGGTCGCTTGAAGGAACGCGCGACTGAATCGCGCGACCAAGCG
>DATLDS010000160.1:0-15259 GCA_035525735.1 Novosphingobium sp. | reverse complement strand
CTCCCCGCGCGCAGGAAGTAGGCGTGGAACGAATGGGCGAGCCGCGCCTCGTCGACGGTCCGCTCGGCTGCGGCCAGCGCCTGGGCGATGACCTGTCCGCCGAACACCCGGCCGACGCCGTCGCGCTTCTTGCGGCCTTCGAAGCGGTCGTCTCCGAGCTCCTGAACATCGAGCAGCTTGACCAGCCACGCGACGAGCTGTTCGGAAGTGGGGCCAGGAGCTGTCTCAGTATCCATCGCACGCGCCTTGGCGAGCGCCGCTCGCCCCGTCAACGGCGGCGGGGACGGCCCGTTCCGTCAACGGCGGCGCGAAAGTCGCGCCAGGGCGCGCCAGGCGAGCGCCTTGGCATGGTTCGTAGCGGGCCAGCGCCGCGGCGCGCGGGGCCGCAGCCCGATGCGCCGCAGCGCGCCGTTGAACGCCCGCGCATCGGCCTCGGCGAAGCTCCATGGCGAGCGCCAGGTGATCGACAGCGAGATCGAGACGACGGGCCCGTTGCGGACGTGATGCGGCGCCATCACCGGCACGTAGACCGCCTCGCCCGCCGCAAGGGGGAAGACCCGGCCGCCTTCGGCGAATTCGTCGCGCCAGGCCAGCTCGCGGCCGCCGCCGGTGTGGTAGGTCTCGTGGACCTCGTCGGGCGCGAAGCGCGCGTCGCCGGCCGGGAACTGGGTCAACACCTTGGTCCCGCGCAATTGCAGCAGGAGGTTGTGCTCGGGATCGAAGTGGTACGGCGTCACCGCGTGCGGCGACGAGACGAACACGAACGCCTGCGGCTTGAGCAGCGCGCCGGTGCGCGGCTCGATATCCGGGCGCAGCTCGTCAAGCAGCGCGCCGAGCAGCGCAGCATAGGCGGGGACCTGCTCGGCGTTCTTGAGCACCGCCCAGCTTTGCGTGGTCTCGATTCCGCGTATCGTCTCGCCGATGGCCAGTCCGTTGCCGGCCGGCTTGCCCGAGACCCCGATCGGCAAGTCACCCCGGTTGTACTCGACCGAGGCCGCGGGAAGCGCTTCGCCCAGGCTGGCGAGCGCTTCGACGGTGAGCAACGGGTGCGGGCCCAGCGCGTGCGCCAGCTTGAGCGGCGTTTCGGGATAGGCGGCGGCGAACGCGAGACGCGCCGCGGGCGGGAAAACCACGCTCATCCCGCGACCGGATGGCGCGCCAGCTCGAGGTCGACCGCCCGCTCGAATACGCCGCGCCGCACCGCGCCGCCGATCGCGATCGAGACGCGCCCGATCGCCCGCCGCCCGCTCCACAAGCCGTCGATCATCGGGTGGTCGGGGGCGGCGCAGCTGTCGCACCATTCGACCTCGGGCCGGTCGAGCAGCGCGAGGTTCTCGAGCTGGAGCAGCACGCCCGGCGAGAACCGCGCGTAACGCTCGTCGAACGCCGTCTTGTAGGAACAGGCGCCGGGCGGGACGATGAAGTTGGCGAGCATCGCGATCGGTCGGCCGTCGAGCGTCAGGCTGATCCGCTCGAGCCGGCCGCGCTCGGCGGCGCCGGTCAGCGCGTCGCGGAACAGCCCCGCGGTGGCCGGGTCGCTCGCGAGCGCCGAGCCGCCGCGGCCTTTCCAGCCCGAGGCTTCGAGCGCGAGAAAATGGTCGATCCAGGTCGCCAGGCTGCGCTCGCCGGCGGTCCGCTCGAGCTTGAGCTTGCCCTGCTCGGCGAGTCGGGCGTGCTGGCGGCGCAGCTCCTTGCGCTTCTTGGCGCGCACCGCCTGGTCGAGATAGTCGGCGGGCGACAGCGAGGATTTGAGGAGCGCGCGCTCCTCGCGATGGACCAGCGCGGCGCGGCGCCCGTCGCGCCCCGCCTCGGCGAACAGCGCCTCCGCCAAGGCTCCGTCGAGCGGGAGGTGCGAGACATGCGCGAACAGCGCCGGCCCCGCGTTGGCGTCGGCCCAGGCGAGGAACGCGGCCCAGAACGCGCGCTCGGCGCCGCGCGCGACCAGCGGCGCGCCGGTAAAGCAGTTGGGGTGGAGCCAACCGCGCAAATGCGGCACCGGCCAGCGCCCATAACGCCACGCGCGTTCGACCGGCATCAGCCCGATCAGCTCGCCGCCGCGCTCGAACCGAACGATCTCGACTTGGCCCGCCGGATCGAAGCGGCGCAGCGCGGGAAGCAGATACCACGATTCGAGGAACGGATTGGGCTCGGCGACGCCGCGGGCGAGCGCGTCCCACCGCGCAATCGTACCGCCGTCGGCCCAGCGTCGCCAGCTGCCGACGACGAGCACGCTGTCGCCGGCGACGACCGCGCGCGCGGGCGTCGGACGGCGCCGCGCCTCGCCGCGGCGTTCGATGACGAATTCGGCGCCCAACCGGCCCCCCGTTCACGTTACGGGGCAGGCGCTAGCAAAACCGCGCGAAAGTTCGGTTAACGCATCGCGCGCGCGGCAATCACTTCGACAACCGCGCCGACATCCCGGCGATCGCCGGATCGGGAGCGGGCTTCGAGGCGAAGTCGGGGTCGCTCGCGACATAGGCCGGATTGAACCGCTCGAGCCAGGCCGCGGTGCCGCCCAGCCACTCGATCCGCTCTTCCTTGGTGAAGTAGATCCCGTAATGGCCGTTCTTGGGCTGCTCGATGTAGTTGTAATCGGTGCCCTTCACCTTGCCGGCCTTCTTGAGATTGGCGACCAGGGTGTGCGCCTGCTCGAGCGGGACGCGCGGATCCTTCGCGCCGTGGACGACCAGGATCGGGGACCACTTGGTCTCGGCATGGCGCGCGGGCGAGACGACATCGAGCTCATCCGCCCCCTTCGCCAGATAACCCGCGGCGAACTTGCCGAGTTCTTCCTTGTCGCTTCGGCGCATCATCGGCAGGTCGTATACGCCCGCCCCGGCGATCGCGCAGCGCCAGCGATCGGGGTCGCGCTGCGCGCCGCGCGCCGCGGCATAGCCGCCGTAGGACCAGCCCATGATGCAGGCGCGCTGCGGATCGATCTTTCCTTGGGCCGCGAGGCGATCGACGACATCGTTGAGATCGTCCTGCATCCGCGTGCCGAACCCGTTGTCGCGGCCCGCCTTGAGGAACGCGCGGCCATAGCCGCCCGAGCCACGGTAGTTCGGCTGGACCACGACGTAGCCTTGCTCGGCGATCGACTGAGCCCACTGATCGTATGTCGCGTAATCGCGCACCCCGTAAGGTCCGCCGTGCGCCAGGACCACGACAGGCAGCTTACGCTGGCCGGCGCGGGCGCGCGGGGTGGTGACCACCGCCTGGATCACCATCCCGTCGCTGGCCTTGTAGCGGATCGCCTCGACCGGATTGAGCAGTCCGTCCTTGAGCTTGGCGCTTTCGTGCCCGATCAGGCTAAACTTGCCGCTCGCGACATCGTAAAGGTAAAACGCGTCGTTCTGCGCGGGCCGCGACAGCGCGACGATCAGCTTCGTGTCGCCCTTGTTGGTGCTGACAATCCGCGCGTTGCCTTCGCCGAACTCCTCGTCGAGGAATTTCGCGACCGCCGCGAGGCGCGGCTCGGTGAACATGCGGCGCGGCCGATCGGTGGCATAGGTGTAGCCCAGGACCCCGTTCTCGTCCTCGTTGACCATCGCCGAGCCGACGTCGTAGCCGGGCACGCCGAACAGCTTTTCGCCGATCGTCATGGTCTTGAGGTTGGCCTTGTAGATCGCGCTGTAGCCCTCATGGTTGCTGCGGACGATGGCCATGTCGGGCTCGTCGAGGAACACCAGCGGCTGGATGCCCGCCCCGACGAAGTCCTTGTCGACGAGCTTCTGCACGGTCTTGAGCGTGTCGCCCGCGTCCGACCGGTAGAGATAGCGCTGCTGGCCAGTGTCGGGGTCGCTGCCGAGCCCCATGCGGACCACGCCCTTGCCGTCGGCGACCCATCCCTCGACGATCGGGTTGGTCCGCTGGACGATGTCGAGCACCTTGCCCGTGGTCACATCGACCCAATCGACTTCGTAGCGAAACATTCGCTCGTTGCTGCCGGTGTTGACCTGGCGGGCGAGGAGAATGCGGCCTTTCTCGTCGTCGACGTGCAGCACGTCGCCGGCGTCGGCGGTGGCGCCTTCCCACGCCAGCGGCACGGTCTTGCCGGTCTGCGTGTCGTATGAGGCCACGCGGCGCAAATCGGCGGGCTGGCCGAACACGTTCTCGCGCGAGGTGAGCGTCAGCAGCAGGTAACGGTTGTCGACCCAGCGATAGTTAGTGAGCTGGCGCTGTCCGGTGCTCTTGTAAGTCTCGGCCTTGGCGAACACTTTCGGATCGCCGCCTTTGACGAGGTCGATCACGGCGTAGGCGAAATCGTTGCCGCCGCCGAGCGTCAGCGCCGCTTTCGTCCCGTCGGGCGACAGCACCAGATCCGACATCGCCGGAAGCTCGGCAAGCACGTCGAGCCCGACACGCTGCGTGACGGGCTCGCCCGGCGTGGTTTTCGCGGCGGCGGGCGATACGCTCGCGACGGCGAGCGCGGCAAGGCTGGCAAAAGCGAACGAACGAATCACGGACAGTCCTCCACACGCGGCGCCGAGGGTCGATCCCCACGAGAATCCGGTCACCGCCGCAACCAAATTAACTCACGGGCACGCGAAGCGCAATCGCAAGTGCCTGTCCCGCCAACGAAAACCCCGCCCGGATCGCTCCGGGCGGGGTTTGGGTTTTCCGACGAGGGTTGGGGCTTACCCCACGCCGTTTGCCGCAAGCGCCGCGAGCAAAAGCAGCGCGACGATGTTGGTGATCTTGATCATCGGGTTGACCGCCGGGCCGGCGGTGTCCTTGTAGGGATCGCCGACGGTGTCGCCGGTCACCGCGGCCTTGTGCGCCTCGCTGCCCTTGCCGCCGTGGTGGCCGTCCTCGATGTACTTCTTGGCGTTGTCCCACGCGCCGCCGCCCGAGGTCATCGAGACCGCGACGAACAGCCCGCCGACGATCACGCCCAGCAGCAGCGCACCGAGCGCGGCGAAGCCTTCGGCCTGACCGGCGATCGCGGTGATCACGAAATAGACCACGATCGGGGCGAGCACCGGAAGCAGCGACGGCACGATCATCTCGCGGATCGCCGCCTTGGTGACGAGGTCGACCGTGCGCGCGTAGTTGGGCTTGGTCTCGTAAGTCATGATTCCGGGGTTGTTCTTGAACTGCTCGCGGACGTCCTTGACCACTTCGCCCGCGGCGCGGCCGACCGCGGTCATGCCCATCGAGCCGAACAGGTACGGCAGCAGCGCGCCGAGCAGCAGCCCGACGATGACGTACGGGTTCTCGAGGCTGAAGTTGACCGTGAGGCCCGGGAAGAACTCGCGCAAGTCGGCGGTGTAGGCGGCGAACAGCACCAGCGCGGCGAGCCCGGCCGAGCCGATCGCGTAGCCCTTGGTGACCGCCTTGGTGGTGTTGCCCACCGCGTCGAGCGCGTCGGTCTTCTCGCGCACGCTGTCGTCGAGCCCCGCCATCTCGGCGATGCCGCCGGCGTTGTCGGTGACCGGGCCGTAAGCGTCGAGCGCGACGACCATGCCCGCCAGCGCGAGCATCGCGGTCGCGGCGTAAGCGATGCCCATCAGGCCCGCGAGCTTGAACGCGATGATGATCCCGGCGACGATCACCAGCGTCGGCAGCGCGGTCGATTCCATGCTGATCGCAAGCCCTTGGATCACGTTGGTGCCGTGGCCGGTTTCCGAGGCCTTGGCGATCGAGCGCACCGGGCGATAGTTGGTGCCGGTGTAGTACTCGGTGATCCAGATGATCAGCCCGGTGATGACCAGGCCGAGCAGCGCGCAGTAGAACAGGATCCGGCCGTTATAGTCCTGGCCGCCGATCGCGGCTTCCATGTCGCCGAGCGCGAATTGCGTCGCCCACCAGATCGCGGGGACCGAGAGCACGGCGGTGACGAGGAAGCCCTTGTACATCGCGCCCATGATGTTCGTGCCCTTGCCGAGGCGGACGAAGTAGGTGCCGATGATCGAGGTGACGATGCACACGCCGCCGATCAGCAGCGGCAAGCTCATCAGCGCCATCAGGTTGTCCGCGC
The DNA here is from genome assembly GCA_035525735.1 of Novosphingobium sp. Classification (GTDB taxonomy): domain Bacteria; phylum Pseudomonadota; class Alphaproteobacteria; order Sphingomonadales; family Sphingomonadaceae; genus Novosphingobium. Next base: position 9,279 of record DATLDS010000160.1, on the reverse strand, counting down.
CCTTGAGCAGCAGCGCGGTGAGGACCATCGTCGCGCCGACGGTGACGACGTAAGTCTCGAACAAGTCCGCAGCCATGCCCGCGCAATCGCCGACGTTGTCGCCAACGTTGTCCGCGATCACCGCGGGGTTGCGCGGATCGTCCTCGGGGATTCCGGCCTCGACCTTGCCGACGAGGTCGGCGCCCACGTCGGCAGCCTTGGTGAAGATGCCGCCGCCGAGGCGCGCGAAGATCGAGATCAGCGAGGCGCCGAAGGCCAGCGCGGTGAGCGCCTGGACGACGGTGCGGTCGTCGCCGCCGACGGTGTAGCCACCCGGCCCGACGAGGTACCAGTAGAACACCGCGATCGCGAGCAGCGCGAGGCCGGCGACGAGCATCCCGGTGATCGCCCCGGCGCGGAACGCCAGCGTCAGGCCGTTCTGCAAGCCGACTTGCGCGGCCGCGGCGGTGCGCACGTTCGAGCGCACCGAGATATTCATCCCGATGAATCCGGCGACGCCCGAAAGGATCGCGCCGACGACGAAGCCGATCGCCGAGATCGGGCCGAGGAACACCGCGACGATGATCGCGACGACCACGCCGACGATGGCGATGGTGGTGTACTGGCGGCGGAGATAGGCTTGCGCGCCTTCCTGGATCGCCGCGGCGATCTCCTGCATCTTCTCGCTGCCCGCGCTCGAGCCGAGCACCTGGCGGCTGGTGACGAAGCCGTAGACGATGGACAGAAGTCCCAGAACGATGGCGATCTCGATCGAAGTCACGAGCGCGGCTCCCCCTCTTTTGGATGGCGCATAGCAAGCGGCCCCGCTTCCGCGAGGCCGTGAACCGCGCCGCTATACGAAGGATTCGACTGCGCGCAAGCCCCCTAGGGGGACGAGCGGTGGAGATAGCCGAGCGGGGTCGCGGGATCAGGCGGGGCCCCGTCGAGCAGCACCGGCGATACGCCTGCGGGCCGGACCTCGCCGATCCGCGTCGCCGCGACCGGCGGCTCCGTGTCGGCGGGCAGGGTGAACAGCAATTGATAATCGTCGCCCCAGCGCAAAGCCTCGTCCGCGCGTCCGCATTGGGCAACCCCGGGTGCCAGAGGAATCGCGTCGCGCTGAAGCGTCAGGCAGACCCCGCTCGCCGCCGCGAGCCGCGCGGCGTCGAGGAGGAGTCCGTCGGACACGTCCATCATCGCGGTGACGAGCGGCGCCAGGGCGCGCCCCTCGGGGAGCAGCGGAACCGGGCGGGCGAACGCGCGCAAGCTCGGCTGATCGTCGAGTCCCGAACGCAGCGCATCGTACCCCAGCATCGCCGCGCCGAGCGCTCCGGTGACCCACACCGCGTCGCCGATTTGCGCGCTCGAGCGCGAGGGAACCGGACGATGCGTCGCGCGCCCGATCGCGGTCAGACCGTGCGCCTGGACTTTTCCGCCGCCCACGGTGTCGCCGCCCAGCAGGGGACAGTCGAACGCGTCGAGCGCGTCACGCAGTCCTTCGATGAAGCGCAAGTCGTCGGCGCCGAGGCTGTAACCGAGCAGCGCTCCGATCGGCTCGGCGCCCTGGGCCGCCAAGTCGGACAAATTGACCGAGACAAGCTTCCACGCGACATCCGCCGGGTCCTGAATGGACAGCCAGTGGACCCCCTCGACCATCATGTCGTGCGTCAGGACCAGCGTTTCGCCGCCGAGCTCGAGCACCGCGCAGTCGTCGAGCAAGCCCCGCGCGCCGGTGTGCGTGGCTAGCCCTCGCAAGGCGGCGATGAAGGCCGCCTCGTCGCTCATCTCAGCGCCGCACGTCCTTGGCCAGCGCGTCGAGCAGGCCGTTGACGAACTTGGCCTCGCGCGCGTCGAAGAACGCGTGGGCTACGTCGACGTACTCGTCGATTATCGTCGCGACGGTGACATCGGCTCGCGCAATCAATTCGTACGCCCCGGCGCGCAGGATCTGGAGCATCGTCCGGTCGAGCCGGGCGAGCGACCAGCCCGACGCCAGCTTGCCGCCGATCAGCGCGTCGATCTCGTCGCGGCGCGCGGCCGCGCCCTTGACCACGTCGTTGAAGAAATCGACATCGGCCTCGGCATACTGATCGTCCTCGATCTCGGCGCCGAGGCGGTGCTGGTGGAACTCGTGGAGCAGCGTCGGAACCGCGGTCGCCTCCATCTCGTGCTGGTAGAGCGCCTGGACCGCGGCGAGCCGGGCGGCGGACCGGGCTTGCGAGATCGCCTTCATATTCCCAGCCTCAATTCGATCGAGCGCGCGTGCGCGGACAAGCCTTCGGCCTCGGCGAGGAGGATCGCCGCCGGGCCGATCGCTTCGAGCGCGGTTTCGTCGAGCGAAATGAAGCTCGTCCGCTTCATGAAGTCGAGCACCGACAGCCCCGAGGCGAAGCGCGCGCGCCGCCCGGTGGGAAGGACGTGGTTGGGCCCGGCGAGGTAATCGCCGACCGCCTCGGGGGTGTTGCGCCCAAGGAAGACGCTGCCGGCGTGGCGGATTTGCGCGAACATCGGCTCGGGATCGGCGACCGCCAGCTCGACATGCTCGGCGGCGAGCCGGTTGGCGAGCGCGGGCGCTTCGGCCAGGTCGGCGACGACGATGATCGTGCCGTGCGCGGCCCAGCTTGCGCGCGCGACCCGGGCGGTCGGCAGCAGCGCCAGCTCGACTCCGACATGGTCGGCGACCTTGTCGGCGAAGCCGGCGTCGTCGGTGATCAGGATCGACTGCGCGGCGGGGTCGTGCTCGGCCTGGCTCATCAGGTCGGCGGCGATCCACTCGGGATCGTTGGCGCCGTCGGCGACGACGAGAATCTCGGACGGCCCTGCGACCATGTCGATGCCCACGACGCCGTAAAGCTGGCGCTTGGCCTCGGCGACCCAGGCGTTGCCCGGGCCGGTGATCACATCGACCGGCGCGATCCGCGCGGTGCCGTACGCGAGCGCGGCGATCGCCTGCGCCCCGCCGATCCGCCAGACCTCGTCGACGCCGGCGAGGTGCGCGGCGGCGAGCACCAACAGATTGACCTCGCCCTTGGGCGCCGGGGTGACGACGACGAGCCGCTCGACTCCCGCGACCTTGGCCGGAATCGCGTTCATCAGCAGTGACGAGGGGTACGCGGCGCGGCCGCCGGGAACGTAAAGCCCGGCGGCGTCGACCGGGCCCCAGCGGGCGCCCAGCCGCACGCCCGCCTCATCGGTCGCGTCGCTGTCCGTGGGACTCTGTCCCTCGTGGAACGCGCGGATGCGCTGTGCGGCAAGCTCGAGCGCGGCGCGTAGCGCGGGCGCCAGCGCGTCGAACGCCTCGCGGCAGGCTTCGGGCGCGATCCGCCAGTCGTCGCCGAGCGCGTGGCCGTCGAAGCGCTCGGTGTAGGCCGCAACCGCTTCGTCGCCGCGCATTTTCACTTCGTGGAGGATCGCCGCGACGTCACGCGCGACATCGTCGTCGCTCTCGCGCCGGTCGCGGACGAGGCGCTCGAACGCGGCCTCGAACCCGACCGCGCGGCTGTCGAGCCGGCGCATCAGGCGGCCTGGGGCGTCACGACGAGCGCGCGGAACGCGTCGATCAGCGCCGAAAGCCGCGCAGGATCGGTCTTGAGCGCGGCGCGGTTGACGATCAGCCGCGCCGACACCGGCATGACCGTGCTCGTCTCGACCAGCCCGTTGTCGGCCAGCGTGCGTCCGCTCGAGACGAGATCGACGATCCGCTGGGCGAGCCCGAGCGAAGGCGCCAGCTCCATCGCCCCGTTGAGCTTGACGCATTCGGCCTGGACGCCGAGCCGCTCGAAGTGGCGGCGGGTGAGGCCGGGATACTTGGTCGCGACCCGCACGTGGCTGGCATTACCTAGCGGCGGTGTGCCGCGCGGCTCGGCGACCGACAGCCGGCAATGTCCGATGCCGAGGTCGACCGGCGCGTAAAGGTCGGGATAGGCGAACTCGTCGATCACGTCCGATCCGACGATCCCCGCTTGCGCCGCGCCATGCGCGACGAACGTGGCGACGTCGAACGCGCGGACGCGGATCAGGCGGACGTCGGCGCGGCTCGTCGCGAACGCCAGCGCGCGCGAGCCCTTGTCGTGAAACGCGGCTTCGGGCACCACTCCGGCGCGTTCGAGCAAGGGCAGCGCCTCGTCGAGGATGCGCCCCTTGGGCACGGCGAAAATCAGCGGCGCGGTCACGAGCGCGCCCTTACGGGTAGGGCCGTCAAAGGGCAACACAGCGGAGGCGCGGATGGTCGAGGGCTACAAGCGGCAGGAGCTTTACCAGAGTGGCGGCGACGCGGTGCGCGACGCGTTCCACAACCAGATGCTCTATTGCCGCGCCAACGACGCGCCGGTGACCGCGCGGATCGTCGCCGCGCTGCTGGCCGCGCTTGATGATGCTCACGGCAACCCATTCCTCGAGCGGGTGCGCGACTGGCCGGGCGCGCCGCTCGCCGACGCGCTGCCGTTGCGCGCCGCGGGCGGACTCCATGCGCTGCACTTGCGCGGCGACGAACCGGGCTTGAGCGCGATCTATCGCGGCGCGCCCGCGGACGATATCGCGGTCGTGCGCGACGCCATCGACCGCCGCGTGTTCGATCTGCTGCCGTGGCTCGACGGGCCGCCGCAGACCAACGAGGCGGGCCGCTCGGCCAATTTCATCGCCGCGCTGCTGTGGCTTGCCGAGCAAGGCCTGCCGGCGCGGTTCGAATGTCTCGAAATCGGCTCGAGTGCGGGAATCAACCTGATGATCGACCGCTACCGCTACGAGCTGGCGGGCGTGAGCGTGGGACCTGAGCCCGGCGCGATGCGGTTCGAGCCCGAATGGCGCGGCGATCCGCCGCCCGATCGGCCGATCGAGCTCGACTCGCTCAAGGGCTGCGACGTCGCCCCGGTCGACCTGACCGACCCGGCGCAGGCGCTGCGGCTCAAGGCCTACATCTGGCCCGAGCACACGGTGCGCTTCGCGCGGATGGACGCCGCGATCGCCGCGGCGGGCGAGCGCGCGCCCGATCTCGTCGCGATGAACGCCGCCGAGTTCGTCGAAACCGAGCTGGCCCGGCCTCAGGCCGCGGGGACCACGCGCGTATTGATGCACTCGATCGTCTGGCAATACGTCCCGGCCGACCAGCAGGCGCGGGTCTCCGCGGCGATGGAGGCGGCGGGCACGCGGGCGACGGCGGAGCGCCCGCTAGCGTGGATCTCGCTCGAGGCCAATCGCACCGTGCATCACCACGAGCTCGGCGTGCGGTATTGGCCCGGGGGCGAGGCGCGCGTCCAGCTCGGCACCGCGCACGCCCATGGCGCTTGGCTCGAATGGTTCGGCGAACCGCGCCCGAGCGCTTGGCCCGACGGTTAGCCGCGCGCCGCGGTCTTCGCCTCGCGCCGCGCGCGCAAACGGTCGGAGCGCTGGCGCAAAACCGTGCCGAGCCGCCAGCCGCGCGCTTCCATCCGCTCAATCCAGCCGCCGTGGAAACTGCCCCATTCCCACAGCGCGATCGTCGTCAGCGCGGCGGTGGAGGCGGCGGCGAGGGCGAGACGCGGGGGTTGATCGACGAGCCCCCACACCGCGATCAGCGCCGCCAGCCACAGCCCGACGGCGTGCGACAGCGGATACCACGGCCGGCCGCTGGTGACTTTCTTGAACGCCATGTTGCCCCACACGAACAGCGCCATCCCTCCGCCCAGCACCGCGACGTAGGCGGGCGCGGACGGCTCGAGCGGATGCTCGAGCGCGAGCTCGTCGAGCACCGCGAGGACGATGATCCCCGCGACGATCGGGATGTGCCCGTAGGTGAACGCCTGGCGCGCGACCAGGCCCGGGTTGTCGTGGCTCTCGATGTGCTCGGCGCCGCGCCGTGCGCCGAGATCGAAGTAAATCCACCACATCGCGAACGAGCCCAGAAAGGCATTGAGGAACGCCGCGGTGAGCCCGCGTGTGCCTTGCGCGCCTGCAAACGTCGCGCCGGTGATCAGTAGCCCTTCGCCCAGCGCGATGATGATGAACAGGGCGCAGCGTTCGGCCATGTGGTTGCCGGCGATGATCCAGTCGCTCGCGGTCGAGCGGCCCAGCCCGGGGACCGGGAAGCGCGCCATCGGCCCGGCGTATTCGACCGCCAGCGCCGCGATCCACCATGCGGTGCGCGCATCGGCATCGGGGGTGGCGAGACCGGCGAGCCACAGCGGCGCCGACGCGACGAACCACAGGCTGATCCGCAACAGATTGTGCGATCCGCCGCCTCGCCCGAACTGGCGCCATTCTCCCATCGCGTAAGATGAATAGAAGCTGCGCCCGATCTGCACCGCGAGGTAGGCGCCGACGAACGCCTTGCCGCCCGCGCCGTAGGCGGTGGGAATCGCGCAGCCCATCGCCAGGCTCAGGCCCATCACCACACCGATCGCGATCCGGTTGGCGCCGCGCTCGGGATCGATCCAGTTGGTCACCCAAGTGGTGTAGATCCACGCCCACCACACCGCGAAAAACAGCACAGCGGTGCGCAGCGCGCCTGTGAACGTGAGGTCGACCAGCAGAGCGTGCGACAGCTGGGTGATCGCGAATGCAAAGACCAGGTCGAAGAACAGCTCGAGGTTGCTGACCGCCGCCCGGCCGCCCTCGTATTCGCGCGCGAGCGCGGTCGCCCGGCGATGGACCGCGGCAAGCGCGGCGCCGACGCCCGCGGGACGGGCTTCAGGCATCGGCGGACGTCCGGGCGAGGAACGCGTCGAGCGCGGCGTTGACCGCCTCGGGCGCCTCCCACGGCACGAAGTGGCCGCAGCCCGGCACTCTCTCGATGGTCAGATCGGTCACGCGCTCTTCGAGCCCGTCGATGTTGCACGGCGGCAGCGCCTGGTCGTCCATCGCCCAGATCACCAGCGTGGGGATGGTGAGTCGCGGCACCGAGATCGCCGCCCCCTCGGGCATCTCGAGCGGGGCGTCGGGCGCGGGCACGTCCATCGGGCTGGCGCGGTACCAGTTGAGCATCCCGAACGCGGCGTCGCGGTCCTGCCAGTCGGCCAGAAGCGCGGCGCGCTCTTCCGGCTCCATCGTGTCGGCGCCCATCTCTCGGCCGGCGAACGCCTTGAGCAGCATCCCGCCAAGGCCGTGCTCGCGCTCCAGCGCGTCGTTGGCGGGATCGCGAAACGTGCGCATGTATTGGCTCGAGGCGCGCTGCTGCGGATGGGTCCACAGCAGCGTCTGGAAGAGCGCGGGATGCGGCGCGTTGGCGATCACCGCGCGCGTCACCCTCGTGCCCTGGCCCGTTAGCGCGACGCCCCAGGCGATCGCGCCGCCCCAGTCGTGGCCGAGGATGGTGAACCGCTCGACCCCCAGCGCGTCGGCTAGTTGGAAGACGTCGCCGATCAGCTTGTCGGGAGTGTAGGCCGAAACCTCTTGCGGCTTAGACGAGCCGCGGTAGCCGCGCTGATCGGGGGCGATGCAGCGGAAGCGGTCGGAGAGGTGGGCGATCTGGTGGCGCCAGGTGCGGTGCGATTCGGGAAAGCCGTGCAGGAAGATCAGCGCGGGCGCGTCCTTGGGGCCGGCGTCGACCGTATCAAGCTCGATCCCGCTCGCCAGTTCAACCCGCTTCTGCTCCATCCTTCGCCCCTTCCGCCTTCATCCGCTCGGCATAGCCCGCCGCCATCATCCCCGCCATCTGGTCGAGCAACGCGTCGGGGGTGCGGCGCAACAAGCCCATCTCGCGCTCGCGCCCTTCAGCGATGACGATCTCGCGCTCGCCCGCGAGCATCGCCGAAAGCATGTCGGCGGCGGCCTTGTCGGGATCGATGCCGTTGTCGATCACCGAGTCGCTTTGGCCGCGGCGGCTGCCGTCGGCGGTGAGCGCGTTGCGCGAGACGTCGGTGCGGATCGAGCCGGGATAGATCGTGTGGACTTGCAGCCCGAGATGCGCGGTCTCGGCACGTAGCGCGTCGGCGTATCCGGCCAGCCCGAACTTCGCCGCGCAGTACGCGGTGCGCAGCGGCACCCCGACTTTGCCCGCGATGCTCGAGACGAAGGCGAGCCGGCCGCTGCCGCGCGCCGCCATGCGCGGCAGCACCGCCTGGGTCAGCGCGATCGGCGCGAGCAAGTCGACATCGACGATCCGTTGATAGACCGCGAAGCTCGAATCGACCGCGAGCGAGCGCTGCGAGATGCCCGCGTTGTTGACCAGGCCGTCGATCGCCCCGCGCCACTCCCACGCCTTCTCTGCGAGTCCCGGAAGCGCGGCGTAGTCCGTGGTCTCAAACGGCAGCACGAGCGCCTCGCCGCATTGTCCGGCGACCGCGTCGAGCGCCTCTTGATTGCGGCCAGAGAGGATGAGCACCGCGCCCTGTCCCGCGAACGCCCGCGCCAGCGCCGCACCGATGCCCGACGAAGCGCCGGTGATCCAGATCGTCTGTCCGTCAAAGCTCATGGATAGCTCACCGTTGCGGGGACCTCGGGGATGGGAATGAACTCGGCCTCGTCGCCGGGCACCTTGGGGAAACGCCCGGCGCGCCAGTCGTCCTTGGCCTGGTTGATCCGCTCGCGCGACGAGCTGACGAAGTTCCACCAGACGTGGCGCGGTGTGGCGAACGCCTCGCCGCCGAGCAGCATCACGCGCCCGCCGCGCGCGGATGAGAGCTTGAGCGCAGCGCCGGGCGCGAGCACACACAGCTCGTAAAGCTGCAGCGTGACGCCGTCGACTTCCGCCTCGCCGCCGACGAGCATCACCGCGCGCTCGTCGGCGCCCCCTTTGTCGGACCCATCGAGCGGGATCGTCCCGCCCGCGCCGAGCACGATCTCGGCGTAGATCGTCGCTGCGTGGCACGTGGTCGGCGCGGTCCGGCCCCAAAGCTCGCCCATGATCACGCGCGCGGAAACACCCGAGTCCTCCACTAGCGGCAAGTCGGTCCGCGCCTCGAACGCCGGGTCGATGTCCTCGCGCCCGTCGGGCAGCGCGAGCCACGTCTGCATTCCGTAAAGGTGCGGCCCGCCCGGCCGTTCGGATTGCGGCGAGCGCTCCGAATGGACGATCCCGTGCCCGGCGGTCATCAGGTTGACCTGGCCCGGACGGATCGTCGCAAATGTGCCGAGGCTGTCGCGGTGATCGATCGCGCCCTCAAACAGCCAAGTCACCGTGGCGAGGTTGATGTGCGGATGCGGGCGCACGTCCATCGCTTCGCCGGGCGCGAGCCGGGCGGGGCCGAACTGGTCGACGAAAATGAACGGCCCGACCATCGTGCGCGTTTTGGCGGGAAGCGTGCGGCGGACGGTGAAGGCGCCGAGGTCATGCGTGACGGGCGTCACGACGATCATGACGCGAATCGCCCGGCAGCGCGGGCACCC
>DATLDS010000155.1:0-4803 GCA_035525735.1 Novosphingobium sp. | reverse complement strand
CCGCCTCGATGACGCGGTGGGTGCGCGTGCCCACAAGCAGGGCATTGCCCGACTCCACGCATTCGGGCCGCTCGGTCGAGTGGCGCAGGACAAGGAGCGGCACGCCGAGCGCCGGCGCTTCCTCCTGCACCCCGCCCGAATCGCTGAGGATGAGGTCGGCGCGACGCATTGCGTCGATCATCGCGTGGTGGCCGAGCGGGGCGACGAGGCGGATGCCGGGTTCGCCGTTGAGCAAAGTGAACATCGCCCGCGCGACCTGCGGATTGGGATGGAGGACGGTGTCGATGACGACGTCGCCGCGCCGGGCGAGCGCGATCAGCGCCAGGGCCAGCGACGTAAGCCCCGTCCCCCAATTCTCGCGCCGGTGGCAGGTGACGAGCAGCCGCAGCGGGCCGCGGCGGCGCGTGCGGCGCGGGGCCGCGGGCATGGCTTCGAGCTGGGCGAGGAGCGCGTCGATGCCGCTGTTGCCGGTAATGTGCAGCGCACCGTCGAGCTTTTCGCGGCGAAGGTTGGCGGCGGCGCCCGTTGTGGGCGCGAACAATATGTCCGACAGGCAGTCGATCTCGGTCCGGAACTGCTCTTCGGGCCAGGGCGAGCTCAAATCGAAGCTGCGCAGGCCGGCCTCGACGTGGGCGAGCGGCGAGCCGCACGCGACCGCCGCGCGGGCGCCGCCGAGCGCGCTCGAGGTGTCGCCCTGCACCACGACCAGGTCGGGGGCAGCGCTGCACCACAGGCGCGCGAACTCGGCGCTGACGTCCTCTACATGGGCCAATGGATCGCGTCGCCCCGGGCAGGAGAGGCGGTGCGACGGCACATGGGCAAGGCCATGATCGGCAAGGTCGAGCCCGGGATGTTGCCCGGTGACAAACAGTTTTACGCGTGCGCCGAGGCGGGCAAACTCGAGCACCACCGGTGCAAGCTTGATCGCTTCGGGCCTGGTTCCGATGACGAAACCAACTTGTACAGGCTGCAGCTTTCCCCCTGGCTTCGGCGGGGCGAGACTGGCTCAACCGCGCCGCGGGGGCAAGCGCCAAAGCGCTATCTTCTAACGGAAATTGTCCGCGTAGGCTTGGAGCTTGAGCTTGACCGGGGGCGCCGGGACGACATGGACGTCGAAGCCCTTGCGGGTCGCGTAGGCGAGCGCCTCTTCCTTGGTGTCGAACGACAGCCGGACCTGGGTGCGCGTATCACCCGACCCCGACCAGCCGGTCAGCGGGTCGGCGCGCTGGGCCTGCTCGCGCTCGAACTCCAGGGTCCAGCGGCCGTCTCTCGCGCGACCCGACTGGGTCGTGCGGCGTTGTTCTTCGATGATGCGCGCGGTGGTCATGGCGCGGCGATGGCGCAGCGCGCGGACGAATTCAAGAGGAGGCGCGCTTGGTGCGCAGCGTTGGCGGCGCGTTGGCGGGGTCGTCGGGCCACGGATGGCGCGGGTAGCGGCCGCGCATTTCCTTCGCCACCTCGCGCCACGACCCGGCCCAGAAAGCGGGCAAGTCGCGCGTCGTCTGGATCGGGCGGTGCGCCGGGCTGGTGATGGCGAGGGTCAGCGGGACGCGGCCCCCGGCAACGGCCGGATGGGCGCCGAGGCCATAGAGCGCCTGCGCGCGCACCTCGACCGTCGGGCCGCCGCTCGCCGCATAGTCGATCGCGTGGGTCGAGCCGGCGGGCGAGGTGAAATGGGTCGGTGCGAGGCGATCGACCTCGCGCGTTGCCGGATAGCCGAGCAGCCCGTCGAGCACGCCGCGCAGCCCCTCGATCGAATCGAGCCGCCTTTTACCGGACAGCAGCGGTGCGAGCCACTCGTCGAGCGTGTCGAGCAATTCAGCGTCGCATAGCGAGGGGATCGGCGAATCGTGAAGCGCGGCGAAGGCGGCGCGCTGGCGCAAAGCGAGCGCGCTGTCGGGCCATGGCAGGAGCGCGAGCCCGTGGCGCCTCACCGCGTCGACCAGCGCGCGCTCGATCTCGGCCTGGTCGGGCGACGGGTCGGGCGCGGCCGAGAGGCGGATGGCGCCAAGCCTCCGTCCGCTGCGCGCGGCGATGGCCGCGGTGGCGGGGTCGAAGCGGACCTCCTTCCACGTCTCGATGCGGTCGCCGAACAGCGCTTCGATCTCGCTGAAGTCGATCGCCGCCGCGGACAGGATGCGCGCGCCCGACGCCGCGCCCGCGACTTCGCCGACCGCCAGCCACTCCGACCGCGCGAGCGGCGAGGTGGGGTCGAGGCGGAAGCCGCGCCCGCCGACCGACTGCCACTGCTCCCCCGAGGGATCGCGGCGGCGCGACAGGCGATCGGGGAAGGCCAGCGCGAGGGCGGCGGCGAGTTGGTGGCTGTCGACGCCGTCGCTAGTCGGGCGAGCGCGCGACGATCGCACCTTGTCGGCCCAGGTCGCGGCCATGCGGCGGGCGCCCTCGGCGCGCGGTCCGCGCTCGCTCCGCCAGCGGCGATGACGAAGCTCGAGATCGGGGTCGTTCCCGCCAAGCCCGCGCTCGCCGAGCATGGCGGCAAGCTCGGCGGCGGCGCGGCCGAAGCCGCGCGCCTCGGCCTCGATCAGCATGTGGGCAAGCCGCGGCTCGAGCGGCAATCGGGCGATGGCGCGGCCATGTGCGGTCAAGCTGCCGTCGTCGTCGATGGCGCCGAGCCGCGTCAGCCGCTCGCGCGCTTCGGCGAGGGCGGCGGCGGGCGGCGGGTCGAGGAAAGGCAGGCGTGCCGGATCGGCCTCGCCCCAGGTCAGGCAGGTCAGCAGCAGGCTCGACAGGTCGGCTTCGAGGATTTCGGGCGGGTCGTGCGCGGGGAGCGAGGCGGTCGCGGCTTCCTCCCACAGGCGGATGGCGACGCCTGGCCGCTGGCGGGCGGCACGGCCGGCGCACTGGGTCACGGCGGCGCGGCTGGCGCGCTCGGTGACCAGCCGAGTGAGCCCCGCGCCGCGGTCGTAGCGCGGGCGGCGGGCGAGGCCGCTATCGACGACGATCGCAACGTCGTCGAGCGTCAGGCTGGTTTCGGCGATCGCGCTGGCGAGCACGAGCTTGCGCGTGCCCGGCGCGGGAGGTGCGAGCGCGGCGCGTTGCGCGGCGGGGTCGACCTGGCCGTGAAGGCGGTGGAGCACGACCCCGTCGGGCAGCGTGCCCAGCGCGGTGGCGGTGCGCTCGATCTCCGCGACGCCGGGCAGGAAGGCGAGCAGCGAGCCGGGGTGATCCCCAAGCGCGCGACGGATGGCGGCGGCCATTTGCGGCTCGATCCGCTGGCTCGCGTCGCGGCCCTCGTGGATAAGCGCGAGCGGGTGGCTGCGGCCCTCGCTCTCGATCCGCGGCGGGTGCCCGAGCAGACGCCCGAACCGCTCCCCGTCGAGCGTCGCCGACATGGCGACGATGCGCCGGTCGGGGCGCAGCGCCGCCGCCGCGTCGAGCGCGAGAGCCAGGCCGAGGTCGCTGTCGAGGCTGCGTTCGTGGACTTCGTCGAACAGCACGGCGCTGACCCCACCAAGCTCGGGATCGGCCTGCAGGCGGGCAAGGAAGACGCCGTGGGTCATGGCGACGAGCCGCGTCGCCTTGCCGATCTTGCTGTCGAGGCGTGTGGCGTAGCCGACGGTCTGGCCGGCCGTCTCGCCACGCTCCCGCGCGATATATTCGGCCGCGGCGCGCGCGGCGAGGCGGCGCGGCACGAGCAGGAGAACTTCGCCATCGCACCACGGCTCGGCCAGCAGCGCCGGCGCCACGCGGGTCGTCTTGCCGGCCCCCGGGGGCGCAATCAGCAGCGCGCGCGTGCCCGATCGCAGCGCGGCGAGCAGCTCGGGCAGGACGAAATCGATCGGTAGCGGCATGGTCATCGGGCGGCGAGGGATCAACGGTATGCAGAGGGAAAGCGGGACGGCACGCCACACTGTGGCAGAAATGAACAAGGCGCGACAGCAGCCCGGCGGCGGCCCCAAAACATCAACCCAGGTTAATTGAAAATATCAAATCTCGAGAACCGATTCTGGGGTAACAATAAGTTACTGCGAATCGACCGTGATGTCTGGCCGGCGTTATCCCCAGCCACAATCATCCGACGACGGACTCGGATGTCACGTTTCCTCGCAATTTGCGGTCGGGCCATGGCCACGCCTCGCCTGACCGCAAATGCCCTGCCGGGAGTTGACCACCTCCGCCCCCGGCAGGGTTTTTCTTGCCCGGAGCAGATCGCTCGAGCGGCACTCAGATGATGGCGCGAAGCGCGTCGAAGCAGTCGCCGTCGATCGCCGTGCCAACCTCGGCCCCGATGATGGCGAGGGCGTCGGCATCGGCCATCGCCGCGCGGTAGGGGCGGTCGCTGGTCAGCGCGTCGTAATAATCGCAGACGGTTATGACGCGGGTCTCGCGGCGGATCTGGTGCTCCATCAGGCCGAGCGGATAGCCGGTGCCGTCGAGCCGCTCATGGTGCGCGGCGGCGATCGGGGCGAGGTCGGCGAGCGCGCCGATGCGCCCGAGGATGGCCTGCGTGTGGACGGCGTGATCGCGCATCGCGACCCATTCGCGCTCGTCGAGCTTGCCCGGCTTGTCGAGGATCATGTTCGACACGCCAAGCTTGCCGACGTCGTGGAGCAAGGCGGCACGGTGCAGCCAGCGCCGCCGCGACGCGGGCACGCCCATGGTTGCGCCGATCGCCTCGGCGAGGTCGGCGACGCGCATCGAGTGACCGGCGGTGAACGGGCTCTTGTTGTCGATGACCGAGCCGAAGGCGGCGGCGATCGCGTCGAGATAATCGTCGTCGACGGCGCGGGCATGTTCGGGCGGGGACAGCCGCAGCAGGCGCTGGTCGAGCGTCGGCGACGC